>NZ_JBGCAQ010000025.1:0-143975 GCF_041261405.1 Streptacidiphilus sp. EB103A
CCGGACATAGCGGGCAGAATCCGTCGGACCAGTGACCCGAACGTATGGGCAGTGACCCCAAAACCACCCCCGGCCCCGGCAGGAACGTTTCTGCAAGCCCCACCCACAACGCGTACCCGGGAACGGCGCCCGGCCCGGACCTGGCTCCCCCGCTGCTGTTGGCCCGCGAGCGGAGCGAGCAGCAGCAACAAGCCACGGGCGTGTCATCCGGCATCGGTGGCGCCATGTAAGTAAGCCACCTACAGCTGCCGCCGGCCCGCAGCGACGCCTCGCCTCCCCCACCCACCGCCCGCCCTGCCCACCCCCGCTCCATGGGAAGGTAAAGTCCCTGTACAGCCGTACCAGTCCCAGTCCCAGTCCCCGTCCCCGTCCCGTACGCCGTTCCCGTCCCCGTACATCGTCCGTTCGTCCCAGGAGGCTCCCGGGTGGAGGTTCAGGAGACGCGAGTCCAGACCGACCGCGTGTTCACCATCCCCAACGTGCTGAGTATGGCGCGGCTCGTCGGTGTGCCGGTGTTTCTGTGGTTGGTGCTCTGGCCGAAGTTCGGGGGGCCGCACAACGACGGGTGGGCGATTCTGATCCTGATGGCGAGCGGGGTGAGCGACTACCTGGACGGGAAGCTCGCTCGGCGGTGGGGGCAGATCAGCCGTCTGGGTCAACTGCTCGATCCGCTCGCGGACCGGTTGTTCGTGCTGTCGACGATCGTCGGGCTGACCTGGCGGGGCATCATGCCTTGGTGGCTGACGGCGCTCCTGCTCGGTCGGGAGGTGTTCATCGCCTCGCTGCTGCCGGTGCTGAGGCGGCACGGGTACGGACCGCCCGGGGTGAATTTCCTGGGGAAGGCGGCTACGTTCAATCTGATGTACGCATTCCCGTTGCTTCTGCTCACTGAGAGGAGTGACTGGCTCGGGAGTGTGGCATTCATCATCGGATGGGCGTTCGTCTGGTGGGGTACGACGCTGTATTGGTGGGCAGGGATCCTGTACGCGGTTCAGACCCGTCGTCTGGTACGGACGGGCACCGCGGTCGACTGACCGCCGGGTGGCCCTTGGGCGCCCGCGCCGGGGTCGGCCGTCGGATGACAGCTCCGCCTAGGCCACAAGGAGGAACCACCCGACATGAAGGCCGTTGTGATGGCCGGAGGCGAGGGCACGCGCCTCCGCCCTATGACCTCGAGCATGCCCAAGCCCCTGCTTCCGGTCGTGAACCGACCGATCATGGAGCATGTGCTCCGTCTGCTGAAGCGACACGGGCTGACCGAGACCGTTGTGACTGTGCAATTCCTTGCTTCGCTCGTCCGGAACTATTTCGGGGACGGCGAAGAGCTCGGTATGACTCTTACCTATGCGAACGAGGAGACCCCGCTCGGGACCGCGGGAAGCGTCAAGAACGCGGAGGACGCGCTCAAGGACGATTCCTTCCTGGTGATCTCGGGTGACGCGCTCACCGACTTCGACCTGACCGAGCTGATGGAGTTCCACCGCTCGAAGGGCGCGCTGGTCACCGTCTGCCTGACCCGGGTCCCCAACCCGCTGGAGTTCGGCATCACCATCGTCGACGACGAGGGCCGGGTCGAGCGCTTCCTGGAGAAGCCGACCTGGGGCCAGGTGTTCTCGGACACGGTGAACACCGGCATCTACGTCATGGAGCCCGAGGTCTTCGACTACGTGGCCGCGGACACCTCCGTCGACTGGTCCGGGGACGTCTTCCCGCAGCTGCTCAAGGAGGGCAAGCCGATCTACGGCTTCGTCGCCGAGGGCTACTGGGAGGACGTCGGCACCCACGACAGTTATATGAAGGCCCAGGCCGACGTGCTCGAGGGCAAGGTCGACGTCGACATCGACGGTTTTGAGATCTCCCCCGGGGTCTGGGTGGCCGAGGGCGCCGAGGTGGATCCCGACGCGGTGCTGCGCGGGCCGCTCTACATCGGCGACTACGCCAAGGTCGAGGGCGGGGTCGAGCTGCGGGAGAACACCGTGCTCGGCAGCAATGTCGTGGTGAAGCGCGGAGCGTTCCTGCACCGGGCGATCGTGCACGACAACGTCTACATCGGGCCGCAGACCAATCTGCGTGGCTGCGTCATCGGCAAGAACACCGATGTGATGCGTGCGGCCCGGATCGACGACGGGGCGGTGATCGGGGACGAGTGCCTGATCGAGGAGGAGTCGATCATCGCGGGCAATGTCCGCGTGTACCCGTTCAAGACCATCGAGGCCGGCGCGGTCGTCAACACCTCGGTGATCTGGGAGTCCCGCGGCCAGGAGCACCTGTTCGGGGTGCGCGGCGTCTCCGGGATCATCAATGTCGAGATCACGCCGGAACTGGCGGTCCGGCTCGCCGGCGCCTATGCCACCACCCTCAAGAAGGGCGCGATGGTCACCATCGCGCGTGACCACTCCCGTGGTGCCCGTGCGCTCAAGCGCGCCATGATCTCGGCGCTGCAGGCCAGTGCCATCGATGTGCGCGACCTGGAGAACGTGCCGATGCCGGTGGCCCGGCAGCAGACGGCCCGAGGCAGTGCCGGCGGCATCATGCTGCGGACCACGCCCGGGGTGCCGGACTCGCTGGACATCCTCTTCTTCGACGAACGCGGTGCGGACCTCTCCCAGGCCGGCCAGCGCAAGCTCGACCGGGTCTACGCCCGGCAGGAGTACCGCCGGGCGTTCCCCGGTGAGATCGGCGACCTGACCTTCCCCGCCAGCGTCTTCGACTCCTACGCGGGAACGCTGCTGCGGGCCGTGGACACCAGCGGGGTGCCGGAGGCCGGGCTGAAGGTGGTCATCGACGCCGCGCACGGCAGCGCGGGCCTGGTCCTGCCCAGCATCCTGGGCCGGCTCGGCATCGAGGCGCTGACCGTCAACCAGGGCATGAACGAGGCCAGGCCGACCGAGACGGCCGAGGAGAGGCGGGCCGGGCTGGTGCGGCTCGGGGAGCTGGTGGCCTCGTCCAAGGCGGCCTTCGGGGTGCGGTTCGACCCGGTGGGCGAGCGGGTGTCCTTCGTGGACGAGCGCGGGCACCTGATCGAGGACGACCGGGCGCTGCTGGTGTTCCTGGACCTGGTGGCGGCCGAGGGCCGGAGCGGCAAGGTGGCGCTGCCGGTGACCACCACCAGGATCGCCGAGCAGGTCGCCGCCTACCACGGCACCCAGGTGCAGTGGACGACCACCTCGCCGGACGCGCTGACCAGCGCTTCCTCCGCGGAGGGCACGATCTTCGGCGGCGACGGCCGCGGCCGCTTCGTCATCCCCGAGTTCAGCGGGATCTTCGACGGCGCCGCAGCCTTCGTCCGGCTGGTCGGGCTGGTCGCCCGGACACAGCTGACGCTGAGCCAGATCGACGCCCGGATCCCCAAGGCGCATGTGCACCGCCGCGACCTGGCGACGCCGTGGTCCGCCAAGGGCATGGTGATGCGCTCGGTGGTGGAGGCGGCCGGGGACCGGCATGTCGACACCACGGACGGGGTCCGGGTGGTGGAGACCGACGGCCGCTGGACCATGGTCGTGCCCGATCCGGCCGAGGCGGTCACCCACCTGTGGGCGGAGGGTCCGGACGACGTCTCCACCCAGGCGCTGCTGGACGAGTGGAGCGCGGTGGTCGAAGCCACCGACCGCGACTGAGCGGACGCCGCGGCACCGGTCGCCCGACCCCTCGCGTGATTGTCACGATCGTGTGCCGGGTTGGCCGGGCGCGGCGCGAGTTGTGTCGGTGACTCCGACGCGACGTGCGACGATGTGGCCCATGTCGACGACAGGGGCGGATGGTGAACGGGCTGCGTATTCCACGGGAAACTGGAGTGCGCGCCCCGACGCGTCCATGTCCCTGCTCACCAATGTCATGGAGCACGCCCTCGACGACGGCTACGCGGATGCGGCCCGCCGCCGGGGCCGCTACGGCACCAGCCGGATGCCCGGGACGCTGCGCGGCAAGCTCGCCCTCGGCGGCGGGCTGCTGCTCGCGGCGCTGGTGCTGACGGTGGGGGCGGTGCAGGTCAGGGCCTCGGCGCCGGTGGCCGCCAAGGAGCGGCAGGAACTGATCGCGCGGGTGGTCACGGCTCAGGCCAACGCCGATCAGGTGCAGCAGGAGATCGACCGGGACCGGGCCCGGCAGAAGCAGCTCCAGCAGCAGGCGAAGTCGAACGGCACCGCCGCCGAGGACACCGCGCGGCTGCAGCTGTTGCAACTGGTCTCCGGCGCGGGCGCGGCCTACGGTCCCGGTATCCGGGTGGTCATGGACGACGCGGTCTCGGCCGGCACCGACGGCGGGAGCAATCCGCGTACGGCGGCCGGGTTCAGCGACACCGGGCGGGTCCGTGACCGGGACGTCCAGTTGGTGGTCAACGCGCTCTGGCAGTCCGGCGCGGAGGGCATCGCCATCAACGGCCAGCGGCTCACCGCCCTCTCGGCGATCCGGGCGGCCGGCGACGCGATACTGGTCGACAACCACCCCTTGGCCCTCCCCTATCAACTGGACGCGGTCGGGGGCGCGGGGCTGGCGGACGGATTCCGGCAGAACGTCGACGGCGGCGTCTACCTGGACCAGCTCAAGGCGGACTACGCCATCAGATTCAGCATCAGCAGTGAGGACCGGGTGGATCTGCCTGCGGCGGCCAGGAGCGGCCTGCAGTACGCGACCCCGTCCGGCAGGGGAGGAGCAACACCGTGATCGCCGTACTGGGCCTCGTCATCGGGGTCGTCGTCGGGCTGGTGGTCCAGCCGGGCATCCCGACGGGGCTGGTGCCGTACCTGCCCATCGCCATCGTGGCCGCGCTGGACGCCGTCTTCGGTGGGATCAGGGCCATGCTGGACGGCATTTTCGACGACAAGGTCTTCGTGGTGTCCTTCCTGTCGAACGTGGTGGTCGCGGCACTGATCGTGTTCCTGGGCGACCAGCTCGGGGTGGGGTCCCAGCTGTCCACCGGCGTGGTGGTGGTGCTCGGCATCCGGATCTTCTCCAATGCCGCGGCGATCAGACGGCATGTGTTCCGGGCTTAGCCCGGTGCTACGGCCGGGTAGGACGGATGGCAGGATGATCGGCGCAGGTCGGAAGCGGCGGGAGTGACAGGTGGGCCAGCACGAGGAAGCGTCGGGGGAGCAGCCCCCAACGCCGCTGCCGCCTGCCCGGGATCAGCAGGCGGAGGGGCCGGGCGACGATTCCGAGCGGTTGACCGGGCGTCAGCGGCTCGCTGCCGCGCTGTGGCCGCCGCGACTGTCCCGGGCCCAGGTCGTGGTCGCCCTGCTGCTGTTCTCGCTGGGGCTGGGCCTGGCCATCCAGGTGCGCTCCACCAATACCGAGTCGCAGCTGCGCGGCGCCCGCCAGGAGGACCTGGTGCGGGTGCTGGACGAGGTGGACGCCAAGCAGCAGCGGCTCCAGGACGACCGCCAGCAGCTGCAGGAGTCGCTGGCCACGCTGCAGAACAGCTCGCAGCAGGCCGCCGAGGCGCAGAAGCAGACCCGCACCAAGGAGCAGCAGCTGGGCGTGCTCGCGGGCACGGTCGCGGCGACCGGGCCGGGTATCGTCCTCACCGTCAACGACCCCGGCGGCAAGGTGCAAGCAGATATGCTGCTCAACACTTTGGAGGAGCTGCGCGCAGCGGGGGCGGAGGCGGTGCAGATCAACGATGTACGCGTGGTCGCCGGCACCTGGTTCTCCGACGCCGATCCTGGCACCGTCGTGACCGGCGGTACCAAGGTCACCCAGCCCTACCGCTTCACCGTCATCGGGAACTCGCACGACCTCGACGTCGCGCTGGGGATCCCCGGTGGTGTGATCCAGTCCGTCGACAAGCTGCAGGGGGCAAAAGCCACCGTCTCCGAGCAGAAGTCGCTGTCGGTGACGGCCTTGATCCCGTTGAGCACCCCTGGCTACGCTCACTCGGCGCAGCCATGAGGTTCCGGCGGGTCGCCCACGGCCCTGTCGACAGCAGTTCTCAACTATCGTCCATGATGGCTTCACCCTGCCCCTCGGGCAGGCTCGTGTCACGCAAGGGGAATCGTCCGTGAGTCTGTTCTCGAAGCTGTTCGGTCGTAAGTCCCCTCAGGGCGCGGTCGAGGCGCCCACCGCACGCCACCGGGCGGTGCCGGGCATGCGCGGCCCCGACGAGGGCGACTCGCTGGCGCCGGTCCAGGAGCGCCCGATGTACCGGGAGGACCAGCGACACGCCGGTTTCGGCGGTGGGGCGGGCATAGCACCGGGAGCGGTACCCTCAACCTCAGCTGGAGGGTTTGGTACCGATCCGTATGCGCAGGCTCAGACAGGCGATCCGCGACAGGAGGCCGCAGGGATGACGGTGTGCACCCGGTGTGGCAACAGCAACCCCGAGGCCAGCCGGTTCTGTTCCAACTGCGGCGCCCCACTGCGAGCCCGGGGTCAGGCGGAGGGACTGTCCGAGCAGACGTCCACCATCTCGATCTCGGGCCTGGAAGCCTATGACCCCGAGGTGACGTCCACGCAGGCCACACCGGTGATCTCGCCCGAGGCGCAGGCCGCCGTGGACGCGCTGCCACCGGGCTCGGCGCTGCTGGTGGTCCGTCGCGGGCCCAACTCGGGCAGCCGGTTCCTGCTGGACACCGAGCTGACGACGGCGGGCCGGCATCCGGAGAGCGACATCTTCCTGGACGACATCACCGTGTCCAGGCGCCATGTCGAGTTCCGCCGCACGCCCACCGGTTTCAGCGTGGCCGACGTCGGCAGCCTGAACGGCACCTACGTCAACCGCGAGCGCATCGACGAGGTGCCGCTGAGCACGGGTGACGAGGTCCAGATCGGCAAGTACCGGGTGGTCTTCTTCGAGAGCCGCCGGGGGTTCTGAGCAGGGGGATGTTCCGCCGGGACCGACTGCGGCCGGGCTCGGCGCACAACGGAGGAGCGATCCTGTGCAGGGCGACAACGGCACGTCCCAGATCGGTACGTCCCAGATCGGTACGTCTCAGACCGGCACGGCCCACGTCGGCGCAGTCGACCTCGGCACGGCCGAGGCCGGCAGGCAGTTGCTGAGCATCGGCGCGGTGCTCGGGGTGCTGCGTGACGAGTTCCCCGAGGTGACCATCTCCAAGATCCGCTTCCTGGAGGCGGAGCGCCTGGTCGAGCCGCAGCGGACGCCCTCGGGCTACCGCAAGTTCAGCCGTGCCGACGTCAGCAGGCTCGCGCAGGTGCTGCGGATGCAGCGGGACCACTACCTGCCGCTGCGGGTGATCAGGGAGCACCTTGACGCCCTGGACGCGGGCGAGGAGCCGCCGGCGCTGCCCGGCGCTGAGCAGCAGTACGCGATCGAGCCGTCGCCCCAGCCGGAGGTGTTCGTCCCCGGCCCCCGGCTGGGGCGGGCGGAGCTGCTGGCGGCGGCCGGCGTCGCCGAGCAGCAGCTGGCCGACTGGGAGTCGTACGGACTGGTGGTGGCGACCCCCGAGGGCGGCTACGACCCCGAGATGCTGCAGGTCGCCCGGTTGGTGGCGGAGCTGGGCCGGTTCGGCCTGGAGCCGCGGCACCTGCGCGCCGTCAAGGCGGCGGCCGACCGGGAGGTCGGGCTGGTCGAACAGGTGGTCGCGCCGCTGCGCAGGCACCGGAACCCGCAGACCCGGGCCCATGCCGCCGCACTGGCCCGCGAGCTCGCGACCCTGTCGGTGCGGCTGCACGCCGCCCTGGTCCAGGCCGGACTGCGGGCCCGCCCCGGAGCCTGAGCGGGCTCCGGGCGGGCTCCGGGCGGGCTCCGGGCGGGCCCCGAGTGGGCCCTGAGCGGGCTCCGAGCACCCCTCCGAAACCAATCAGAACTGGAGTATCGGGGCGGTGCGCCCTAGGGTTGCGAGTGTGAACGAGCTAGACGTCGTGGGTGTCAGGGTGGAGATGCCGTCGAACCAGCCGATCGTGCTGCTGCGCGAGGTCGGGGGCGACCGGTACCTCCCCATCTGGATCGGACCGGGGGAGGCCACGGCCATCGCCTTCGCGCAGCAGGGGATGACCCCGGTGCGCCCGCTCACGCACGACCTCTTCCGCAATGTGCTGGAGGCCGTCGGCCAGCAGCTCACCGAGGTGCGGATCACCGACCTCCGCGAGGGGGTCTTCTACGCCGAACTGGTCTTCGCGAGCGGCGTGGAGGTCAGCGCGCGTCCCTCGGACGCCATAGCGCTGGCGCTGCGCACCGGCGCACCGATCTACGGCAGCGACGGCGTGCTGGACGAGGCGGGGATCGCCATTCCGGACGAGCAGGAGGACGAGGTCGAACGGTTCCGGGAGTTCCTGGACCAGATCTCGCCGGAGGACTTCGGCAGCAGCAGTCAGTAGCGCCGCGCCGGTGCCGCCGGTGGGCAAGGGAACCCCCCTACCCCCGGCCAGGACACGCCAAACCACTCATCGGGGCGACATCACCCGCCGTGCCCAGCGTGGCGATCGTTGACGCACGTCGGCCAACTGCCTACCGTCGGTTGTGGACGTCCGGGGTGCACCACCTTGCCCCTGAGCGGCGGATCCGGAGGACAAGTGGAACGGAGGGCCGTGTGAGCAGCACCGGCGACGGCACGGCCGCAGGTGGTTCCTGCCCCCTCCATCCGACGCGGCATGCCCTGCAGCGGTCGATGCGGGCGGCGCGAAGCGGATGGGAGGCCCTTCCGGCCGTCGTCCCGCAGCAGGGCGGTGCCGGGCCCGACGGTCCGGGCCACGCGGCGGACGGACCCGCGGAAGCGACGGATCCGTTCTCCGAACTGGTCGGCTACCGCGGCCCCACCGCCTGCGCGGCGGCCGGCATCACCTACCGCCAGTTGGACTACTGGGCCAGGACCGGGCTGGTCGAGCCCAGCGTCCGGGCCGCGCAGGGGTCGGGCACCCAGCGGCTCTACGGGTTCCGGGACGTGCTGCTGCTCAAGGTGGTCAAGCGGCTGCTGGACGCCGGGGTCTCGCTGCAGAGCATCCGCGCCGCGGTGGAGCACCTGCGGACCTGCGGGATCGCCGACCTGTCCGGGATCACGCTGATGAGCGACGGGGCCTCGGTCTACCAGTGCACCTCGCCGAACCAGCTGGTGGAGCTGCTCCAGGGCGGCCAGGGCGTCTTCGGCATCGCCCTGGGCGCGGTCTGGCGCGAGCTGGAGGGCTCGCTGGGCCGGCTGCACGGCGAACGCGCCGACACCGGAGAGACGCTGGTCGGCTTCGACCCCGGCGACGAGCTGGCACGACGCCGCAACCGCGCGGGCTGACCACGCGTCCGCAGTGATCAGAGCCCTGGGGAGGGGCTCGGAGAGCTGTGGGGTGGCGGATGGTACGGGGACGGTTGCGCTCGTTGGCGCGGGTGCTGCGGACCCGGCGCGGACAGCGCTGGGCCTTCCGGGTCGTGGCGGCGTCGGCGCTGCTGGCGCTGCTGCCGTCGGCCTGGCTCTACGTCGAGGAGGGGCAGCGGCTGCGTACCGTCGCCGACGCGCCGTCCGAGCCGGTCGCGGTGGTCTTCGGGGCGGGGCTGGACCAGGGCGTGCCCTCGCCCTACCTGGCCCACCGGCTGGACGCCGCGCTGGCCCTCTACCGGGCCGGGAAGGTGCGGGCGGTGCTGGTCACCGGCGACAACGGGCGCACCGAGTACGACGAGCCCGACGCGATGCGGACCTACCTGGTGCAGCACGGGGTCCCGGCCGACCGGGTGGTCCGTGACTACGCGGGCTTCGACACCTGGGACTCCTGCAGCCGGGCCCACCGGATCTTCGGGGTGGACCGGGCCCTCCTGGTCACCCAGGGCTTCCACATCCGCCGCGCGCTGGGGATGTGCCGTGCGGCGGGGATCGACGCCTACGGGATCGCGGTGGACGAGCGGCGGGACGCTACCTGGTACTACGGCGGGTTCCGCGAGTTGCCCGCGGCGGGGGAGGCCGTGCTGGACGCGGTGCTTCAGCCAGACCCTTCGCTGCTCGGACCGAAGGTGAGCACGTTGGCTCGGTGGCGCTGAGTTTTCGGGTGCGGACCGCAGGTGGCTTGTCGCGCAGTTCCCCGCGCCCCTGGGGTGCTGCACTTTCTCGCAGTGGGTCAGTTGCAGCCACCAGGGGCGCGGGGAACTGCGCGAACAACCAGGCACACGCCGCAGCCAAGAGCCCACGGAACCCCGCGTTGTCAGTGCTGTCGGCGACGATGGGAGCATGCGGTCCGTGCCGACGATCCTGCACCTCGACATGGACGCCTTCTTCGCGGCGGTGGAGCAGGCGTCCAAGCCGAGCCTGCGCGGGAAGCCGGTGGTGGTCGGCGGCCTCGGGGGGCGGGGGGTCGTCGCCACCGCCTCCTACGAGGCGCGGGTGTTCGGGGTGCACTCGGCGATGCCGATGGCGCAGGCACGGCGGCGGGCGCCCAACGCCGCGTACCTCATCCCCAGGTTCGAGCTCTACCGCCAGGTCAGCGATCTGGTGATGGGCCTGCTGCGGGAGCTGTCCCCGCTGGTGGAGCCGCTGAGCCTGGACGAGGCCTTCGTCGACCTGGAGGCCGGTCCCTACGGCGAGCTGCTGCGCGAGGGGTCGGTGGCCGAGGGCGTGGAACTGGTCCGGGCGCTGGGGGAGGACCTGCGCGCGGACATCCTGGCGGCGGTCGGCCTGACCGCCTCGGTCGGGCTCTCCGGCACCAAGTTCCTGGCGAAGATCGCCTCCGAGCAGGCCAAGCCGGACGGACTGGTGCTGATCGAGCCGGGCCATGAGCGGGAGGTGCTCGACCCACTGCCGGTGCGGGCGCTGCCGGGGGTCGGGCCGGCGACGGCGGAGACGCTGCGCAGGCTCGGGCTGATCCAGGTCTCCCAGGTCGCGGCCACGCCCGAGGACGAACTGGTGCGGCTGCTGGGCCGGGCGCACGGGGCCGGCGTGTACGCGCTGGCGCAGGGGCGGGACGAGCGCGCGGTGGTGGCCGAGCGGGACGCCAAGTCGGTGTCGGTGGAGGACACCTTCGAGGTGGACCTCGGCGACCGGGAGCTGATCCGCGCGGAGCTGGACCGGCTGGCCGACCGCTGCGTCCGGCGGTTGCGTGCGGCGGCGCGGTCCGGGCGGACCGTGGTGATCAAGGTTCGGCGGTTCGACTTCACCACGCTGACCCGCTCCGAGACGCTGCCGGCGCCCACCGACGATCCGCTGGTGATCTCCGCGATCGCCCGACGGTTGCTGGAGGCGGTCGAACTCACCGGGGGAGTAAGGCTGTTGGGCGTCGGAGTGACCGGGCTCGCCGACTTCACCCAGGAGGACCTGTTCGCCCAGGCGGAGCGGGAGGCCGCAGGGGCGGCGGACAGCACGGACGAGGACTCGGGTTCGGAGGCGGCAGGCGAGGGGGAGGCCGCCTACGGCGGACCTGACGGGCCCCGGGTATTCCACCCGGGTTCACGTGGCGGTGTCGGCACGCTGCTCACCGTGCGGCGCTGGATGCCGGGTCAGGATGTCCGGCACGCCGAACTCGGCCACGGCTGGGTCCAGGGCAGCGGGGTGGGCCGGGTGACGGTGCGTTTCGAGACGCCCTGGAGCGAGCGGGGGCCGGTTCGCACGTTCGCGGTCGACGACCCGGAACTGGAGCGGGCCGACCCGCTGCCACTGGTGCGCGGGTCGGCCCTCACCGGGGAGAATGTCGTGGAGATCGCCGGGGACTGAGCGGGTGTCAGGCGCCGATGGCGTGGCCCGGGAGATCCGGACGGCCGGGCGGAGGCGTGGACGGAGCCGCGGTCGGGGCCTGGCCCGATGACAGCTGGTCGGCGGGCTGGCCGGTGCCCGGCACCGGGGTCGGGCCGGCCGGCCGGGTGCTGTCCTGCACCTGGATGTGCTCCCGGTGCAGCTCGTCCCGGACGATCTCCTCCTCGGTGAACCGCTCGGTCACCAGCCGGATCCGCTCGACCGGGACGACCGCCTTGCGGACCACGACCCGCTGCTCGTGGAGGGTGACCTCCTCGGTGCTCTCGGTGATCTCCTGCTCCGTCAGCTGGGCGCGCTCCTCGGCGCCGACCGGGACCCGCTCGACCCTGATCCGCTCGCGGATCACCGGGACCCGGCGCTCCACCTGCTCGGCCGTGACGTACTTGCGCAGCCGGGCCTTGCCGAGGACGCGCCACTCCGTGGAGATGTCCAGCCGCTCCTCGCGGCAGACGAACTCGATCGGCTCGGGGACCCCCGCCTGGGCGGCCTGCGTCGCGGCCGTCGCGGTGCCCGGCAGCGGATCGGTGAGCGGGTCCGTGTGGTCGCTCTTCGTCAGTGACGGGGCCGGCTCGGCCGGTGCTGACGTCCGTGCCGCGGTGGTCGGCGGGACGGAGGCGGTCTGGGCCGGCGGCGGCGCCATGAACGCGGCGGTGCGGCTGGTGCCGGCGGTGGGGGTGGAGCCGGTCGCCGTCGTGGTGGCCGTGGTGGCCGCGGCGGCGGTGGTGGTCACCACCGGCATGGCCTGCGTGGCGGCGGGTCCGGCGGGCGGTACGACCGGAGCGGCCGGAGCGGTGGGGGGCGCGGCCGGAGTGGCGGGGGTGGCGGCGGACGAGGCCGCGTCCTTCGCGCTGCCGCTGCCCGAGCCGTTGCCGCCGCTCGGGACCTCCAAGCCGTAGTAGCGGTAGAGCTGGAGCTCCTGCTCCGGCGAGAGGTGCTGGCCCACGCCGAAGTCCGGGGAGTCCTTCACCTGGGACTTGTCGTAGGGGATCCGCAGTTCGTCGCTGACGAACTCGCTGGTGGCCAGCGGCACGAAGGCGTCCCGGCCGAACAGCCCGGTACGGACCGCGGCCCACTCCGGCTTGCCCGTCGCGTCGTCGAGGTACACCTCGTCCACGGTGCCGATCTTGTCGCCGTTGCGGTCAACGGCCTTGTGGCCGATCAGGTCCCTGGGGTCGATCTCGGTCTGCACGGGCGCGTCCACTCCTCGCGGCGGAAAAGATCACAATGCGGTCAACTCATACGAAAAGGCATAAAGATCGATTTGTCGAATGGCCACGGCGATTGCGGGTGTGTCACTGCTCCATTCGATGCACCCGGGGGTCACGCTGGTACTCTGACGGCGACCGGTCGAGTGCGCGCGGGAGAGACCGTGCACCGCTGCGGCGCCGAAGGAGCAACTCCTCCCCGGAAACTCTCAGGCATCCGTACCGCGCGCGCGAGGTCACTCTGGAAAGCGGGGCCCGTCCGTGAGGGTCCACACCGACGGTGAAAACCGGCCGACACCGGCCGGTGAAGCTCTCAGGTTCCATGACAGAGGGGGAGGTCGTCCCGGCACGCCCACCGTGCCAACCGGGTCCGACCAGGAGGCTCCCCCGCCATGACGTCCCCCTTCCACGAGCGGCCCTTCGAGCAGCGCCATATCGGTCCCGACGCCGACGCGCAGGCCAAGATGCTGGCCCAGGTCGGTTACAGCAGCCTGGACGAGCTCACCGTCGCCGCCGTCCCCGCGGCGATCCGCAGCCTGGAGGCGCTGGACCTGCCCGACGCCCGCTCCGAGGCCGAGGTGCTGGCCGAGCTGCGGGCGCTGGCCGGACGCAACCAGGTGCTGCGCCCCATGATCGGCCTGGGTTACCACGGCACCTTCACCCCGCCGGTGATCCTGCGCAACGTCCTGGAGAACCCCTCCTGGTACACCGCCTACACCCCCTACCAGCCGGAGATCTCCCAGGGCCGGCTGGAGGCACTGATCAACTTCCAGACCGTGGTGTCCGACCTCACCGGGCTGCCAACCTCGGGCGCCTCGCTGCTGGACGAGAGCACCGCCGCCGCCGAGGCTGTTGCGCTGGCCCGCCGGGTCGGGAAGGTCAAGGGCGGCGTCTTCGTCATCGACGCGGACACCCTGCCGCAGACGATCGCGGTGATCCGGACCCGCTGCGAGCCCACCGGTGTCGAGACCGTGGTCGCCGACCTCTCCGCCGGCATCCCGGCGGAGATCGCCGAGCGCGGCGTCTTCGGCGTGCTGCTGCAGTACCCGGGCGCCTCCGGGGCCGTGCGCGACCTGGCGCCCGTGATCGAGCAGGCCCACGGGCTGGGCGCGGTCGTCGCCGTCGCCGCCGACCTGCTGGCGCTGACCCTGCTCACGTCGCCCGGCTCGGCGGGCTCCGACATCGCCATCGGCACCACCCAGCGCTTCGGTGTCCCGATGGGCTTCGGCGGTCCGCACGCGGGCTACATGTCGGTGCGCGCCGAGTACGCCCGCAGCCTGCCCGGACGCCTGGTCGGCGTCTCCGTCGACGCCGACGGCAACCGCGCCTACCGGCTGGCGCTGCAGACCCGCGAGCAGCACATCCGCCGCGAGAAGGCCACCAGCAACATCTGCACCGCGCAGGTGCTGCTCGCCGTGATGGCGTCGATGTACGCGGTCTACCACGGCCCGGACGGGCTGAAAGAGATCGCGCTGCGCACCCACCGCTACGCCGCGGCCCTGGCCCAGGGGCTGAGGCAGGGCGGGGTGGAGATCCTGCACGGCGCGTTCTTCGACACCGTCACCGCCCGAGTGCCCGGCCGGGCCGACCAGGTCGTCGACTCGGCCCGACTGGCCGGAGTCAACGTGCGCCAGGTCGACGCCGACACCGTCGGCATCAGCTGCGATGAAACCACCACGGTCGCTGATCTGGTCGCGGTCTGGCGGGCCTTCGGCGTCTCGGCGACGGCGGGTGACCTGGAGGCGTTGAACACGGCAGCGGGCGACGTGCTGCCGGATTCGCTGCTGCGCTCCGACGACTACCTGACCCACCCGGTCTTCCACGGCCACCGCTCCGAGACCGGCATGCTGCGCTACCTGCGCAAGCTCGCCGACAAGGACTACGCGCTGGACCGGGGCATGATCCCACTGGGCTCCTGCACCATGAAGCTCAACGCCACCACCGAGATGGAGGCGATCACCTGGCCGGAGTTCGCCGACGTCCACCCCTTCGCGCCCGAGCAGCAGGCCGCTGGATACCTGACGCTGATCCACGAGCTGGAGGACCGGCTCGCCGAGCTCACCGGCTACGACAAGGTCAGCCTGCAGCCCAACGCCGGATCGCAGGGCGAACTGGCCGGGCTGCTCGCGGTCCGGGCCTACCACCGGGCCAACGGCGACACCGGCCGTGACGTCTGCCTGATCCCGTCCTCCGCGCACGGCACCAACGCCGCCAGCGCGGTGATGGCCGGGATGCGGGTGGTGGTCGTGAAGACCCTGGTCGACGGGGACGTGGACATCGAGGACCTGAACGCCAAGATCGAGCAGCACCGGGACCGGCTCGCGGTGCTGATGGTCACCTACCCGTCCACCCACGGCGTGTTCGAGGAGAACATCACCGACATCTGCGCCGCCGTGCACGACGCCGGCGGGCAGGTGTACGTCGACGGCGCCAACCTCAACGCCATGGTCGGCCTGGCCAAGCCGGGACGGTTCGGCGGCGACGTCTCGCACCTGAACCTGCACAAGACCTTCTGCATCCCGCACGGCGGCGGCGGCCCCGGCGTCGGCCCGGTCGCGGTGCGCTCGCACCTGGCGCCGTACCTGCCGAACCACCCGCTGCAGCCCTCGGCGGGGCCGGAGACCGGCGTGGGACCGATCTCGGCGGCACCCTGGGGCTCGGCGGCGATCCTGCCGATCTCCTGGTCGTACGTCCGGCTGATGGGCGGCGAGGGTCTGAAGCGGGCCACCCAGGTCGCGGTGCTGAGCGCCAACTACATCGCCAAGCGGCTCGCGCCGTACTACCCGGTGCTCTACACCGGCCCGGCCGGGCTGGTCGCCCACGAGTGCATCATCGACCTGCGGCCGCTGGCCAAGGCCGCGGGCGTGAGCGTGGACGACGTCGCCAAGCGACTGATCGACTACGGCTTCCACGCCCCGACGATGTCGTTCCCGGTGGCCGGGACGCTGATGATCGAGCCCACCGAGAGCGAGGACCTGGACGAGATCGACCGCTTCTGCGAGGCGATGATCGCGATTCGCGGGGAGATCGACAGGGTCGGCGCGGGCGAGTGGCCCGCCGGCGACAACCCGCTGGCCAACGCCCCGCACACGGCCGCGGTGCTGGCCGCGGGGGAGTGGGAGCACCCGTACACCCGTCAGGAGGCGGTCTTCCCGGGCGGGTTGAACCCGGCGGAGAAGTACTGGCCGCCGGTGCGGAGGATCGACGGGGCGTTCGGCGATCGCAATCTGGTCTGTTCCTGCCCGCCCCTTGAGGACTACGAGGGATAGAGCAGACCTAAGGGGCGCGAGGAACTGCGCGACCAGCCGTGCACCGAGGTGCACCCGCTGGCGAACAGCTCCCCGCGCCCCTTTCTGCGTTCTATGCTGCGGCGAGAGTGCGGTGGGGGGCGATCACCCGACCATCAGGGAGGATCTCGCCGGTGTCCTCGAAGAGGAGGACCCCGTTGCACAGCAGGCTCCACCCCTGCTCGGGGTAGCTGGCCACGACGACGGCGGCCTCGCGGTCGGTGGAGTCGGCCGACGGGCAGTCAGGACGGTGCTGGCACATAGCTCGTACCCTCGATTCGCAGTTGCTTGTCACCGCGCGGTCCGCCTCAAGAGGTGTGAACCGCCTGCTTCCCGGGTAGAAGCTGAAGCCGCCCGCGCTGGTTCCCAGTGTCGACGGACGAGGACAGTCTCGCAGCCATTTGGTGACATGCGTCACCGGACTCGGGTACGGACCACCCTTTCGGACGTCGGGGCACACCGAAGTGACCATGCTGGGCATGGTCACTTCGGGTGAGACAGCAGTGACGCCGGTACTCAGGTGGTCACGGTGAGCAACTTTCCGCCGCCGAGGGAGAGCAGCGAGAGCAGTTCGTCCGCGTCGTGCGGCAGGTGCGCGGTGATCCCCAGGGGGGCGGGGGCCAGCGGGATCAGTACGTCGGCGCTCTGCGCCCGGTCGAGTACCGGGTGCAGCCAGAGCGCCGTCATGTAGTGGCCGGGCACGGAGAGCAACCGGGGCAGGAACACGGTCTGTGACGCAGCTGTGTGCTTCCTGGCCTGTCTCAGGGCGCGCAGGGTGGCCAGCGGGTAGGGGCCGCCGGCGAAGTGCGAGAAGCCGTGCCCCGCCTCGGTGGAACGGGTCTCGGCCGCCGCGACCACCTCGTCGCCGTCCATGACCAGGAACCGCCAGCCGGTGCGCCTGGTCTCGGCCAGGGCGGCGCTGCTCGCCGTGGCGGCCGTCGCGGTCGCCGGATCGAGGAGGTGGACCGGGAGCGCGTGGGAGGCCACCGGCACGCCGCCGCGGCGGCGTCCGGCGGTGGTGTGCAGCGCGCGGACCGCGGTCGGGGAGTCGAGGGCGGCGCGGACGGCTCGCAGGGCGGCGGCGGGAGGCTGGGGCATCGTCAGTGGCATGAGGGATCGCCTCTCAAGGCAGAGACAGGCGGAGCGGAGACGTACAGCGAAGCCTTCGGTGCGAGGGGAGGGCACCGGGCTCCGGGGGAGCTCAGACGCTGATGCGGTTGATCGATCGGGTGCTCGATGCGGACGAGCGGTCGGACGAGTTTGCGGTCAGAGGCATTCGCACTCACCCGTGGGGGCGAGTCTATACGAACGGATGCGCGCCGTGACTCTTCTACTACCCACCGTATGGGGCCGCAAGGCAGGTTTGAGGACGTTCGTATACACAACGTGAGGTTGGCACATGCCCCGTCAGCGGGCTATCGATCTCCAGGCTGGGCATGATGCCTGCGCCGACGCCGACCGAGGAGGACATCGCGTATGGGGGAGAAGGTCGCCGCCGCAGGCTCCGATCTGGCGGACCGCCAGCTCTACCGCAGGAAGCTCCGACAGTGCCTGGAGGCACTGGAACTGATGCTGGGTGAGCGGCGCTTCGACCGTCCCAGAGCGGTGATGGGCCTGGAGATCGAGCTCAACCTCGCGGACGAGTCCGGGCATCCGGCGATGCTGAACGAGCAGGTGCTGGCGGCCATCGCCAGCGGCGACTTCCAGACCGAGCTGGGCCGGTTCAACATCGAGGTCAACATCGCCCCGCACCGGCTCGGCGGCCGGGTGCTGGAGACCCTCCGGGAGGAGATCGACACCGGGCTGCGCTACGCCGACCGGAAGGCTGCGGAGGTGGGCGCGCGGATCGTCACCGTGGGCATCCTGCCCACCCTGACCAGCGACCACGCGGTGCTGGACAACATGTCCAGGGGCGACCGCTACCAGCTGCTCAACGACCGCATCCTGGCCGCCAGGGGCGAGGACATCGCCCTGGACATCGACGGGGTGGAGCGGATGCGGGTGGACTCGATCTCGATCGTGGCCGAAGCCGCCTGTACCTCGCTGCAGCTGCACCTCCAGGTCACCCCGGACCGCTTCGCCGCGGTCTGGAACGCCGCCCAGGCCCTGGCCGGACCCCAGGTCGCGCTGGGCGCGAACTCGCCGTTCCTGTTCGAGCGGGAGCTCTGGCGGGAGACCCGGCCGATCCTCTTCGAACAAGCCTGCGACACCCGTCCGGCGGAGCTCAAGGTCCAGGGCGTACGGCCGATCACCTGGTTCGGCGAGCGCTGGATCGACTCGCCGATGGACCTGTTCGAGGAGAACCTGCGCTACTTCCCCTCGCTGCTGCCCATCTGCGACGACGAGGACCCGTTGAAGGTGCTGGCGGCCGGCGGCATCCCGGGGCTGCGCGAGCTGAGACTGCACAACGGCACCATCTACCGCTGGAACCGCCCCGTCTACGACGTCGCCGACGGAGTACCTCATCTGCGGGTGGAGAACCGGGCCCTCCCGGCCGGACCGACCGTGGTGGACACCCTCGCCAATGCGGCCTTCTACTACGGACTCGTACGTGCTCTGGCGGACCAGCCGCGGCCGGTCTGGAACCGGCTGCCCTTCGCGCTGGCCGCGGAGAACTTCCACCAGGCGGCCAGACACGGCCTGGACGCCTCGCTGTGGTGGCCGCGCGGAGGGCGCTTCGGGGCGCGCGGGCCGGCCGTGCGGGCCGGGGGCGGGGTCTCCAGGGTGCCGGTGCGGGACCTGGTCCGCGACGAGCTGCTGCCGCTGGCCAGGCAGGGGCTGGACGCCTGGGGCCTGGAACCGGTCGACCGGGACCGCTACCTGGGGATCGTCGAGGACCGCTGCCGGACCGGGATGAACGGAGCTGCGTGGCAGAGCGCCGTCTTCCACGACCTGCGCGACCAGGGCGGGCTCGACCGCCGGTCCGCGCTGGAGCGGATGACGGTGCGCTACATGGAGCTGATGCGGCTGGGCGAGCCGGTGCACACCTGGCCGGTGCGCTGACGGCGGCAGGCCCAGGCTGCTGTGCGATGATCGTCCGATCCGACCGTCCAGCCTGCCAGCGCCCGCGTGGGAGACGACACCTCGTGACCACTCCGTTTCGCCTCGTAGAGCGTGCCCGCATGAGGATCACCGGCTGGGGGTCGCGCGGGAGTACGGGGGGGCGCCCCCCGGGAGGTTGGAGTACCACTGACACCCTTCCCGCGCCGGTCCTACTGACTCGCCGGCTGATCGGTGTGGAACTGCTCATCGTGCTCGGCCTGTCGCTGGGCGCCAGCGGGGTCAGCGCGCTGATCAGCTTCATCGGGTCGCTGACCGCGCCGGCCGCGCTGAACACCCAGACCGCGACCCTCAACGGCTCGCTCGCGCCGGGTCGGCCCTGGCTGGACCTCAGCTGGCAGCTGTTCGACATCGTCACCCCGCTGGTGCCCGTGGTGCTGGTCGGCTACCTGCTGCTGCGTGAGGGCGCGTCACTCCGCAACCTCGGCTTCGACCTCACCCGGCCCGGCTGGGACTTCGGCCGCGGTGTGCTGATCGCCGCCGGCATCGGCGGTTCGGGACTGCTGCTCTACCTGGGCGCGCACGCGGCCGGCTTCAACCTCACCGTGGTGCCCAGCTCGCTGCCGGACGTCTGGTGGCGGATCCCGGTGCTCATCCTCTCCGCCGCGCAGAACGCGGTGGTGGAGGAGGTGATCGTGGTCGGATACATGATCCGCAGGCTGTCCATGCTGGGCTGGTCCTGGCCCGCGATCGTCGCCGCGAGCGCGCTGCTGCGCGGGTCGTACCACCTGTACCAGGGGGTGGGCGGCTTCCTCGGGAACGTGGTGATGGGCGTGATCTTCTGCCTGCTCTACCAGCGCTGGCGGCGGGTCGCGCCGCTGGCGATCGCGCACACGCTGATCGACACGGTGGCGTTTGTCGGGTACGTGCTGCTGGCCGGGCATGTGAGCTGGCTGCCGACCTGACCGGGTGCCGCGGTACGTGTTCGGCACCTGTTCGCTGAGGGCTCAGCACGGTCCCGGGCCGAGCTCTTGGCCAGGCCCTGTAATCATGTAATGGTGATTTCATGACTGGTAGCGGCAGGACCGGGGAGTCGGTGGCGGCGTGGTTCGCCGAGCGACTGCCCGAGGGGCTGTTCGAGGAGACGCCGGAGATCCAGGCCGACCGTGAGGAGATCACGGTGGTCGGCCGGATTCCGGCTGGGGAGTCCGCGGAGCGGGCGGTGGCGGAGTTCCGGGAGCGGACCCGGGGCGAGCGGATGGCGGTGGCCAAGCAGGCCGAGCGGCGCTACGGGCGCAAGGTGTCCTGGGGTGTGCTGCACGGGGACGAGCGGGTGATGTTCACCCACCTCGCCGTCCCGGCGATGACCCGGCTGCGGCAGCCCGAGCGGCAGGTGCTGGACACCCTGGTCGCGGCGGGCGTCGCCCGCAGCCGCAGCGACGCGCTGGCCTGGTGCGTCCGCCAGGTCGGCGACAACGCCGACGCCTGGCTCGGCGACCTGCGCGAGGCGCTGCGGCATGTCCGGGACGTGCGCGAGCAGGGACCTGACACGGCGCCGCCGGCTGACGCCACACCGGAGTGACGGAGGCCGACTCGCCGTCGGAAGCGCCGTCAGCCCTCGGTCGAGGACGCTGACGGCGCTTCCGTAGGTATCCGGCGTCAAGCTTCGACCTGCAATGTCATGTGATCGTCAAGAATTCTTAACCCACGAGACCTATCCATGGCTGCATCTACGCGCGAATACTCCAAGTCTACGCGCGGATACTCCCGTCCGACGCGTCGTCAACTCCAAACGGAGGATGCACTCATGACGGGTGTTCGTAAGGATCGGCGGCTGGTCGCTGTGTTCGCCGCAGCCATCACGATCGGTGCCGGGCTGGTGGGCGTCACCGCCATCGCCCCCACGGCGCACGCGGCCACCAAGTACAACGTGCTGTTCGACGACGGCCACGCGGAGACCGCAGGCAACGCCGACTGGATCATCAGCACCAGCATGCCCGACCCGCTGGCTGAGAACGCCAACCCGTCCGTCGAGAGCGACTGGACCGGCGCCCTCTCCAGCTGGGGCGTCGCCCTGCAGAAGACCGGTTCGTACAGCCTGAAGACCACCAAGAGCGCGCTCAGCTACGGCACCAGCGCCAGCCTGGACCTGAGCAACTTCAACGCCGTCGTCATCGACGAGCCGAACACGCTGTTCACCGCCGCGGAGAAGACCGCGCTGATGAACTTCGTGAAGAACGGCGGCGGCCTGTTCCTGATCTCCGACCACACCGGCAGTGACCGCAACAACGACGGCTACGACTCCCCGGCCATCATCAACGACCTGATGACCAACAACACCGTCGACAGCAACGACCCCTTCGGCTTCTCCGTCGACCTGCTGAACATCGTCAAGGACGTCCCGAAAGCCATCACCGACAGCACCGACCCCGTGCTGAACGGCAGCTTCGGCACGGTGAAGAGCAGCAACATCTACAACGGCACCACCGAGACGCTGAAGCCGGCCGACAACTCCTCGGTCAAGGGCCTGCTCTACCGCACCGGCTACAGCGGCAACACCGGCGCGTTCTTCACCACCAGCACCTTCGGCTCGGGGAAGGTCGCCATCTGGGGCGACAGCTCCGCAGCCGACGACGGGACCGGGGAGTCGGGCAAGTCCCTCCACGACGGGTGGAACGACACCGCCGGCACCAACCCCGCTCTTGCCTTGAACGCCACCGCCTGGCTCGCGGGCGCGAGCGGCACCACCTCCACCAGCTCGCCCACTGCCTCCGCGAGTGCGTCGGCCAGTGCTTCCGCCAGTGCTTCGGCGAGTGCCTCCGCCAGTGCCTCGGCCAGCCCCACCGCCACCGCCACGGCGACCGGCAGTTGCACCTCCAGCCAGCTGCTCGGCAACTCCGGCTTCGAGACCGGCTCCGCCTCGCCGTGGGTCGTGAACGACAGCAGCAGCATCTACAGCGGCACCTCGGAGCCCGCGCGCACCGGTAGTTACGACGCCTGGCTCGACGGCTACGGCACCACCACCACCGACACCCTCGCCCAGTCGGTGACCCTGCCGAGCGGCTGCTCCAGCTACGCGTTCAGCTTCTACCTGCACATCGACACCGCGGAGACCACCACCAGCACGGCCTACGACACCCTGAAGGTCCAGGTGCTGAACAGCTCGGGCACGGTGCTGTCCACGCTGGCCACCTACTCCAACCTGGACGCCGCCTCCGGGTACACCCAGCACAGCTTCAGCCTGGCCTCGTACGCCGGACAGACCGTCACCCTGAAGTTCACCGGAGCCGAGGACAGCGTCGACCAGACCTCGTTCGTCGTGGACGACACCGCGCTGAACGTCGGCTGATCACCGTCGTCCTGACTCCCCGCGGGCGCGGGCTGTGCCACTCCGTGGCCGGCCCGCGCCCTGCGGCCTGCTGAGGCTCCGTCAGACGGGATCCGAGGGTCCGCCCGGGGAGATCAGACCGGTCTCGTAGGCGAGGACCACCGCCTGGACCCGGTCGCGCAGCCCGAGTTTGGAGAGGATCCGGGCCACATGGGTCTTCACCGTGGTCGCGCTGAGGGTGAGCCGGTCGGCGAGCTCGGCGTTGCTGAGGCCGGTGGCCAGCAGCCGCAGCACCTCCAGCTCACGGGGCGTCAGCTCGGAGAGGTCGCGGTGCACGGTGGACTTGGCCTCGTCCCGGGGTGCGAAGCGCTCGATCAGCCGGCGGGTGATGGTCGGGGCGAGCAGGGCGTCGCCGGAGCGGACCAGGCGGACCGAGGCGACCAGGTGCTCCGGGGTGACGTCCTTGAGCAGGAAGCCGCTGGCGCCGGCGGTCAGCGCCGCATAGACGTAGTGGTCCAGGTCGTAGGTGGTGAGGATGAGGACCCTGGTTCCGTCCGCGCCGCCCGCCATGATCTGCCGGGTGGCCTCCAGGCCGTCCAGCTCGGGCATCCTGATGTCCATGAGGACCACGTCGGGCCGGGTACGCCGGACCGCGGCGACGGCGTCGGCTCCGTTGACGGCCTCGGCGACCACCTCGATGCCGTCGGCGGCCAGGATCATCCCGAAGCCGGTGCGGACCAGCGCCTGGTCGTCGGCGATGACGGCGCGCAGGGGCGGTTGGGTCACGCGGTGCTCCTCATACTCTCTGCCTCATACGGTCTGCCTCATGCTGTGTTCCAGGGGGATGCGGGCCTGGACCCGGTAGCCGCCGCTGATCGTACGCCCGGCGTCCAGCGTTCCGCCGTAGACGGCGAGCCGTTCGCGCAGGCCGAGCAGGCCGCGGCTGTTGCCGGTCAGGGACTGGAATCCCGGAGTGCCGCCGGTGTCGACGACCTCGATCTCCAGCAGTCCGCCGGAGTGGCCGACGGTGACCGAGGAGGATGCGCCGACCGCGTGCTTGATGGTGTTGGTCAGTGCCTCCTGGACCACCCGATAGGCCGTCAGATCGATGCCTGACATGAGTGGTTCGGTCGGCAGCGACACCGAGACGGCGACCGGGATCCCGGCCGAGCGGACCCGGTCGACCAGGGCCGGGAGTTGGCCGAGGCCCGGCTGCGGCACCAGCTCGTCCGCCGAAGGGCGGCCGTCGCCGAGGCTCTTCTGCGGGCCGGTTCCCGAGGCCGCCAACAGGCCCATGACGTGCCGGAGTTCGGCCATCGCCGCCCTGCCGCCGGCCTCGACGGCGAGCATCGCCTCCTTGGCCAGCTCCGGCGAAGTGTCCAGGACCGTTCGGGCCGCGCCGGCCTGAATCACCATCACGCTGACGTTGTGGGTGACCACATCGTGCAGTTCGCCGGCGATCCGGGAGCGCTCCTCCTCGACGGCCTGGCGCATCGCCGCCTCCTGGGCCTGCTGGATCTCGGCGGTCCGGAGCTGGGTGGCGGCCACCCGCATGCGCCAGAGCCGGGTGGTTCCGCCGAGCAGGCCGAGGACCAGCATGAGGATGAGCACCGGCGGCACGGCCGTGGCGGCGCTCTTGAACATGGTGGTGGTCAGCAGTGCCGCCAGCGTGAAACTCCCCAGCACCGGGACCAGGTTGCGGCTGTGCAGGACGGCGGCGCAGATGGCGATGCCGCTGATCAGCAGGGTGACCGCGACCGGCAGGAAGTTGTCGGCGCGCAGAGCGATCAGCACCACCCAGAAGGTGGCGAGCGGGAACCGCCGCCGCGCCGCCAGGGCCAGGCCGGCCGCAGCGCCGGTGAGGTACTGATGCCAGTCCGGGCTGGCCGGGACGGCCGTCAGGTCCGATGCCGGCGGCGGGACCGGAGCCGTGGGCGCAGTGGGGTACGCCGGCTCGACCCCCTGCCAGGCGATCACGCTGTGGCGCATGGAGAGCAGCACGAGGACGGCGACCAGGACCGCGAACACCGCGTCGGCCCATTGGGACCAGCGCGGCAGCCGGACGGCCTGCCCCTCGGGACGCAGCACGGTGCGCAGATATCGGCGCAGGTCACGCCCTCCTACGAGTTCCATTCAGCCTCTCCTTGCGAAGTCCGTGCGCCGGAGGCCGCCGACCACGTATTCACGTGGGGGTACGGGGGGTCGCCCCCCGGGGAATTGGAGCATGGCGTCATTCTGCGGCAGTTCTGGCTGCGGGCGCATCCATCTGGCTGATCATTCCGGCCGCCGCGCGGAGTACATCGCAGGGATGACCCCCGGCCGGGGTCGTCCGTGCGGCCGAGGAAAGGTCGCTTCGACGGCCGATGCGGCCCAACAGGCCACGCTCCTAACGTCGTTGCTGCCGGGGGACAGCCGCGGCGACGACAGCTGGACGAGATGACAGGGACGGGCCGGGGCATGGCGAATGTGATCGAACTGGAGGGCGTGGTCAAGCGCTACGACAACGCCGGTGCACCGGCGTTGGGGCCGGTGACACTGACTGTCGCCGAGGGAGAGGCGGTGGCGGTGACCGGTCCATCGGGGAGCGGCAAGTCGACCCTGCTGAACCTGGTCGCGGGGCTGGACCGGCCGAACGAGGGCCGGGTGTCCGTCGGCGGACTGCAGATCGACGGACTCGGCGAGAAGGCGCTGGCGCGCTTCCGGCGCGAGCGGATCGGGATGGTGTTCCAGTTCTTCAACCTGCTGGACGACCTGACGGTGCTGGACAACATTTTGCTGCCGGCCCAACTCGCGGGCAGCGCACGGGGGAAGGCGGCCACCAGGGCGGCCGAGCTGATGGGGGTGCTGGGCATCACCAGGCACGCCGACGCCTATCCGGGGCGGCTGTCCGGCGGGGAGCGGCAGCGGGTCGCGGTGGCGCGGGCGCTGATCAACCGCCCGGCCCTGCTGCTCGCGGACGAGCCCACCGGGGCGCTCGACACCGCGTCGGGGCACGAGGTACGGCAGTTGCTGGTCGATCTGCACCGCAGCGGCCAGACCGTCGTCCTGGTCACCCATGATCTGGTTCTCGCCGAGGCCTGCGCCGAGCGGACGATCCAGCTGGTGGACGGGCATGTCGCGGTGGACCGCAGCAAGAACGCGGAGGTCGTCCGATGAGTGACAGCACCGGGCGTATGAAGTGGGGCCGTCACAAGGGCGGCAGCGGTGGACGGATCCGGCTGGGCCGGGTCGGCCGGCGGCGGGTGCAGACCGTCGTGATGACGCTGTCGGTGCTGATGGCGGTGGCCTCCGCGGTGGTGGCCGGGTCGCTGATGGCGGGTGCGTCCGCGCCGTTCGACACTGCCTTCGCGCGGCAGCACGGCTCACAGCTGACCGCGCAGTTCGACGAGAGCAGGACGACGTCCGAACAGATCGCGGCCACCGGGCGATTGGCCGGGGTCACCGCGAGCTCGGGCCCGTACCAGGTGGTGCAGATCGACCCGCCCGGTCCCGGTGGCGCCGACCTCCAACAGGCCGAGACCATCGTCGGGCGGCCCACGGCCGGTGGCGGCGTCGATGACATCACCCTGCGGTCAGGGCGTTGGGCGACCGGGCCGGGGGAGATCGTGCTCTCCACCAACGCGAACTCGGTGGGTCCCGACACCAAGGTCGGCAGCACCATGAAGGCCTCCAGCGCGGCCGGGAGCCCGACCCTGACCATCGTCGGTCTCGCCTCGTCGGTCACCGACAGCGCGGACGGCTGGGTGGTTCCGGGCGAGATCGACGCACTGCGGACCTCCGGTGCAGCGGCCGGCGCGCAGATGCTCTACCGCTTCAGCTCCGCGGCGACCACCGCCGAGCTGAACGCCGACCGGGCCGCGATCGCGGCCGCTCTGCCCAAGGGCGCGATGGTGAGCGCTCAGTCCTACCTGGACGTGAAGCTGGCGGCCGACGAGAACTCCGCACTGTTCGTGCCGGTGATGCTGGCCTTCGGCGTGCTCGGCCTGCTGATGTCCGTGATCATCATCGCCAGTGTGGTCAGCGGGGCGGTCGGCGCGCAGATCCGCAGGATCGGCATCCTGAAGTCGATCGGCCTGACACCGGGTCAGGTGGTCCGGGCGTATCTGGCGCAGGCGCTGATCCCTTCGGCCGTCGGCGCACTCCTGGGCGTCCTGCTCGGCAATCTGCTGGCGATGCCGCTGATGGGCGACGCCGCGCAGATGTACGGCAGCGGCTCGTCCGGGGTCACCTGGTGGATCGACCTGGCGGTGCCGGCCGCGGCGCTGGTCCTGGTCGCCCTCGCGGCGCTGGTTCCCGCCCTGCGGGCGGGCCGGCTGCGCACCGTCGAGGCGCTCGCGGTGGGGCGCGCGCCCCGTACCGGCCGGGGCCGGTGGGCGCAGCGGCTCGCGGCCCGGCTGCCGCTGCCCAGGGCCGTGACCCTCGGGCTGGCCTCGCCCTTCGCCCGTCCGGTCCGCTCGGCGGCGCTGCTGGCCGCGGTGGTGTTCGGCACCACGGCGGCGACCTTCGCGATCGGGCTGACCTCCTCCGCGAGCGCGGTGACCAGCGCAAGGCACCCCCAGCAGTCGATCCCGGTGTCGGTGTTCATCGGCGGTGGCGGAGGGCCGGTGCCCCAGGGCGTCGCCGCGTCCCCCGCGGACCCGGCGAAGGTGCGTGCGACCATCCAGGCCCAGCCGGGCACGGCCGGGACCATCGGGCAGAGCCAGGGCCTCGTCAGCGTGGCCGGGGGCACCGGGACGATCCGGGTGCGCCTGTACCAGGGGCCGTCCGGGGCCGAGGCCTTCGCCCTCATCTCCGGCCGCTGGTTCGACGGTCCGGGGGAGATCGTGGTGCCGACGCACTTCCTCGCCACCACCGGTACCCGGGTCGGCGACACCGTCACCCTGGTCGACCAGGGCGTCAAGGTGCCGGTACGGATCGTCGGCGAGGACTTCGACCCGGGCAACGCCGGGCTGACCATCAATACCGACATGGCCACGCTGGCCGGGGCCCAGCCCGGGCTGCACCCGGACTTCTACGACGTGGTGCTCAAGCCGGGCACCGATGTCGCGGGTTACGTCACGGCACTGCGCACCGCGCTGCAGTCGACCGACGCCCAGGTCGAGGCCACCCAGGCGGGGCACCTGAACCCCACCGTGGTCGCCTTCGACGCCATGTCGGTGCTGCTGACCCTGATGCTGGTCTCGGTCGCCGGGCTCGGGGTGCTCAACTCGGTGGTCCTGGACACCCGGGAACGCGTTCACGACCTGGGGGTCTGCAAGGCGGTCGGGATGACGCCGGGGCAGACCGTGGCCCAGGTGCTGTCCTCGGTGGCCGGGGCCGGGCTGGTCGGTGCGGCCATCGGCGTCCCGGCCGGGCTCGCGCTGCACGACTTCATCATCCCGCTGGTGATGCGGGCGGCGGGCAGCGGCACCCCGGCGCAGGTTCAGGACGTCTACGGGCTGCTGGAGCTGGTCCTGCTCGGGGTGGGCGGGGTGGCGGTCGCGGTCTGCGGGGCGATGCTGCCGGCCGGCTGGGCGGCGAAGGCGCGGACGGCCACGGCGCTGCGGACCGAGTAGCCCCGGTCACCGGTCGCTGAAGATCTTGAGATTCGGCCTTGCCGAACGACTACTACCGATATATCGTTGAGGCATCGAGACCACTCGATACAAGTCGTTCATGAAAGGACGAAGATCATGCGTTCAGGAATTCCATTCGAAGGCGCGCAGCCCGAAGGCCGACCCGGCCGGGGCGGGCGCGGAGAACACGGTCACCGGGGGCGCGGTCCGCGCGCCGAGTTCCGGCAGGCGTTCGGCGGGTTCGGCCCGCCCCCCGGAGGGCCCGGCTTCGGCCCGGGACCGTTCGGACCCGGCTTCGGTCCCTTCCGGGGCGGAGGCCCCGGTGGGCGCGGCGGCCGTCATGGCGGCCGGGCCCGGCGCGGCGACGTCCGCGCATCGCTGCTGGCCCTGCTGAAGGACCGGCCGATGCACGGCTACGAGATGATCCGCGAGATCGCGGAGCGCTCGGGCGGCAGCTGGAAGCCCAGCCCCGGATCGGTCTACCCCACCCTCCAGATGCTGGAGGAGGAGGGACTGATCAGCAGTGAGGAGACCGGCGGCAAGAAGCTGTTCCAGCTCACCGACACCGGCCGGGCCGAGGCCGACAACGGCCCCGAGGCCCCGTGGGAAGAGGCCGGGCAGGGCGAGCACTGGCAGATCGTCAGGGAGTTCGGCCAGGCCGGCGGCGCGGTGCAGGACGCACTGCGGCAGGTGGTGCTCACCGGCAGCCCCGAGCAGCGCACCAAGGCGCTCGCGGTGCTGGCCGACGCCCGCAAGAAGCTCTATCTGATCCTCGCCGAGGAGGCGTGACCCGGTGACCGTCCCCGTCAGACCAGGGGGCGGATCGGGGGCTCGCGCAACAGCCGGTCCACATGGGATCGGCGCAGACCCTGGCCCGGGTCGACCGGAAGCAGTAACCGGTCGGCCCGGGCCTCGCTGTCCCGCAGCACGGCGTCCGGGATGAGGTCGTCCACCCAGGCGAAGGGCCGGCCCGCGGCATGCCGCACGATCGGCAGCCAGTCGCCGCCCGGCCGGCGTCCCACCGGAACGAACGGCAGCTCGGGAAGGTGCAGCAGCGGCGCGATGCAGAGATTGGCGTAGGCCTCCCAGGTACTGGCCCAGACGAGCTGGTAGACCTCGGAGAGCTCGCGGAGCCAGGCGCCGTGCCGGGCGGATATCAGCACCGTGCTGCCCTGGATCCGGTAGATCGTGAAGTCGCCCTCGGGGCGCGGGCAGACGGGGTTGAGCACGCCGTCCACGTCCAGGTACAGCAGCGGCTTGTCGGTACGGGCCGCTCGGTGGCGCGCGGATCCGGCGGCTGCGGATCCGGCGGTGAGGCGCGGCGCTGGTAAGGGATCGATGGAGGGCTCCGGGAACGGCGGCGGCGCGGTACGGGTGTGACCGTTGTGGTGTCCGACGTGTCGCGGACGGCCGTGGTTGCGGTCGATCGGGGGCGCGGGGTGTTGCCGCACGCCCGGTCGTGCAACCGTGCGCCGGATGGCGAATGGCGGCGCAAGGGGTAGCGCACCTGTGGAACACGGCAGTTGGGGACGGCCCTGGGGGAGCGGGCGACGCCTGCGGGCGGCCCGGGAAAGGGGAGTGGACGGTGGGACGATCGTATCTGTGGGTTGACTGTTGCTCACGCTGCGCAGCAGACTTCGACGTGGCGACCGGCTGCCGGCCGCTGCTCATCTGCCCCGTCCCTGCTGACGATGTGGTGGACCACGTGTTCCCTGACCTCCATGGCGCCGAAGATCTCCGCGGCGCCGAACGCGGGCGCCGACGCCCTGAACCGGCGGGTGCGCTCGCGCCCGTCCTGGCGCGCGCCCGCCGCCGGGCCGTCCGTGCCGGTGACGTCGAGATCGACAGCGGGCATCTGCTGCACGCCCTGCTCGAATGCGACGAGCAGGTGCTCGGCCTGGCCGCTCCGCTGCCCACCCAGGCAACGCGGCTGATGGGGTATCTGGCCCAGCGCAGCATCGGCTTCGGGCGCGACTGGCTGCAGGGGGAGGGGGAGAGCGCGGACGACGGCGTCGGCATACCCAGGCAGCGATTCGCGCTGCCGCCAGGACTGAGTGATGCCGCGGAGGCCGCCGTCGACCGGGCCCAGGTCGCCGCGCTGCTGCGGGACGCCGCGGAGGCGGACCCGCTGGACCTGCTCGCCGAACTCGCCTCCGACCCGGACAGCCGGGCCGCGAAGATGCTCAAGGGCGCGGGCGCGGACCCGTCCGCGGTGGCCGACCGGGCACGGCAGCGCTGAACGCTTCTGGGGGCGGGGTGGATCCGGGGGTTGGGGTGAACGGGGCGGGACGAAGGGGGACGGGTGTGGCGAGACCCGGGAGCGGTATCCATCTCCCGGGCCTCTGGTGATGCCACCCAATTGCTGGCGCCAGCACATTTAAGAGTTGCGGATCATTTTCAAATCGCCGTGTTCTGCCTTTGAACTACCTCTGCACGCTGGAGCAGGGGGCCGGACTTGAACCGGCATCCGACGATGGTCGTCCGCACTCGTTCGATCTGGCGCTCGGCGGCGAATGCTGAATCTGGAGCGAGAGTCTGAGATTGATCACGGCTGCCTCTGCCAGCTTGGGCTACCCCGGCCTGCTGGTGCCGGGGGGAGGAGTCGAACCTCCACTGGACCGCGTCGGTCACGACAAGCTTCAGGTTCAGCTTGCGCTCCTCGCGCACCCCGCCCGAAGACGGGGGGACTGTGGGGCTACCCGAAGAGGTAGCCGAACACCCTGCCACCGACGCGCTGGTCGGTGACCTCCGCGCCGTTGGCCTCCTCGCGGGCGTACTTCACCGCCTGCTGCAGCTTCTCCACCCGCTCCAGCAGGTCGTTGACCCGCTTGGCCGGCAGGGCTCCGGAGAACTTGACGGTGGTCCAGTAGCCGACGGCGACGTCCTCCGTGTAGACCTCGACCTGCGCCGGGTGCTTCTCGGTGGCTTCGGCCTTCACATGGTTCCGCATCACCTTGCGGGTGCGGATGGTCCGGGTCGGCTCGGTGCGCCAGGAGTCCGTCGACTCGTCCCGCGACCAGGCCTCCGAGGCGTCCAGCACCGGCAGCTTCTTCACGAAGGTGTGCAGATCCACCAACTGCTTCTCCAGGAACAGCAGATAGCTGACCGGCGCGCCGTCGACGATGACGTTGCCGTCGACCACCACGTCGGCCTTGGCCGTGCAGTTGGCCCAGTCCTTCGTCGCGGTGACGTCGAAGAGGCGGGTCAGCGTGGCGGCGGTGGACCTGAGCACGTCCTCGGCCTTGACCTGGACCCGGGTCGACTCGGGCGGGAACTGGTCGCCCTCCTCGTCCTTGGGCTGGTAGGTCCGGGAGATGCCGGCCAGCAGCGCGGTCTTCTGGACGTCGTGATGCGCCTGGGTGAGGTCGGCGAAGGACTTGGACTTGACGCCCTTCTCCACCGCGATGATCTGATTGAGCTTGGTCACGGGTCGAACGCTAGCACGGAGATCGCGTGGGGCAGTTGGGATTTATCGGGCTTCCGGGCGGCCTGGCATCATCGGTCGCGCATCAACTTCGAGAGGACGTCCGACCATGGACTCTGCCGACGTGACGGTCGGTTATCGGCGCTCGACGGGATCGCGGCGCGGCGAGGCTCGGCGCCGGGACCTGCTCGACCGGGTCACCGACGACCTCGCGGTGAACGGTCTGGTGGACTTCTCGCTGCGCCGCGCCGCACGGTCGGCCGGCACCACCCACAAGGTGCTGCTCTACTACTTCGACGGGGTGGAGGACCTGCTCAAGCAGGCGGTCTTCCAACTGCGCGGACGGCTGATCGACAACGCGCTGGCCGGCACCGGGAATTCGGACCGGCAGACGCTGGTCGGCCGGGTGCGTGCCATCTGGCCGGTCCTCATGGGGGAGGACAACGGGCTGCGGCGGGTTCTCGACCAGGCCATCGGCCTGGCGATGTACGACCCGCTGCGCTACGCGGAACTCGGGCGGGGCGCGACCACGCAGTATCTGCCCTCGCTGCTGTCCATCTGCCCGGAGGGCTGGTCCGACCAACGGAAACTAGAGGTCGCGGAGATGATCCTGGCGACCCTGCGCGGTTTCGTCATGGACCGCGCGACCGGCAACGGGGACATGGCGGGGGCCGACGCGGGGTTCGAGGCCCTGGTCCGCGCGCTGGAACGGGAGGAGGCGGCGGGCACGTAGCTGTCTCGCCGTCGCCGTCACGCGGTCGGCACGCCCAGGGTCAGAAAGGCGAAACCGAGGACACCGCGGTGGCCGCGCAGCCAGTTGGCCCGGTGCTCGTCCAACTGCGAACGCACCTTGTCGACTTCGGGGTGGTCGCCGTTGGCGAGCAGCCACTCCTCGGAACCCGCCATGAATCCGGACTCGAACTCCTCCCACTCGTTGCGGGTGGCGGTCTCGACCCGCAGCGGGCGGAAGCCGGCGCTGACGGCCAGGTCGACGAGATCCGGAAGGTACAGGCAGGCGTCCTCGGTGATGCCCGGCCACATCTTCGCGAGCTGCTCGGCGGTGGGGGGCCGTTCCCAGATCTCGGCGGCGAACAGCAGCCGTCCACCGGGGTTCACCAGCGGACGGAGAGCGTCGAGCGCATCGGACACGGTGCCGAAGACGTGATAGGCGCCCGAGTTGAGGACCAGGTCCGCCGCGGTGGTGGGATGGTCGGCGGCCGACGCCTCGACGAAGGTCACCCGATCGGCGAGTCCCCGTCGGGCGGCGTTGGCACGCCCGCGTTCCAGATCCGGGCCGTGCGTGTCGATCCCGACGCCGTGCGCCCCGGGCACGGCCTCCAGCACGCGCAGGAGCAACTCGCCCCAGCCGCAGCCGAGATCGAGCACGGTGGCGGGTCGCCCCGCGGCGAGGTCGCCGACGAGCCGGTCCGCGCGCCCGCCGGACAGGGGCGAGTTGAAGGTGAGACGGCTGCCGGAGCCGAAGCCGGAGGGATTGGTCATGGACGGACCGTAGTGATCCCGACCGGTTCGAGCGAGTGGATTTCTCGGCGGCGGCCGGGCTAGCTGACGCTGAAGCCGTGCTTGCTGCCGAGCGTGGTCAGGCTGGCCTGTCCGGGGATGCCGTTGGCGTCGGCGCCGCTGAAACCGAGGCGGCGCTGCCAGGCGGCGTAGGCGGTCACGGTGTCGGTGCCGAAGGAGCCGTCGACCCGCTGGGCGGGGAGCAGCCCCTCGGACTCCAGGGCCTGCTCGACCGGGAGCACGTCGGCGCGGTGGGCGGCGCTGCCCTGCGGGGCGGGTCCGTCGCGGTGGGCGGAGTCGATGACGTTGGCGAGGCTGACGGTGACCGCCGGGCCCGACGGGCCGGACCAGCGCCAGGACGCGACCGCCGTGCCGCCCCGGTAGTCGTGCGGATCGGCGGTCGGCGGGCACTGCCCGTCCGGGAAGCGCGGTGCGAAGTAGCCGGTCACATACGTGCTGGTGCGTGCGTGCGCGTGGCTCCAGACGCCGTTGCCCTGACCGTTGTCGACGGCGCCGCTCTGGATGCTGTTGCCGCCCTTGGTGTAGACGTTCGCCGCGTCGAAGCCGACGACGATCTCGGTGTGCGCGCCGTCGCCGAAGTCGACCTCGGCCCCGACGCTGGGGTACTCCGACCACTGGCCGTTCGCCTTGGCGTGCGCGGCGATCGCGGAGACGTTGTCGACCTTCGGTACGATCGCGTCCAGGCCCACGTCATGGAACATGTCCCAGTCGAAGATCGCACACCAGCTCACGCCGTCCTCGCCGTACTCCTGCCCGAACCGGGTCCGGTTGTCCCAGCCCTCGCCGCTCACCCAGGTCTCGTACACCCGCTCCGGGATGGACATGACGTGGTCGGTGAGCTGCTTCCACTGCGGTGTGGTCATGCTGGGGGCCTCCCGGTCGGGTACGACGAGCCGGGTGACATCATCGCCGCCCTGGCATGGGCAGCGTTTCGAAGTCCGGCTCGGCCGGCCAGGAGCGACCCGCACATGATCGGTAATTGCACCGACCGTTGCGGGTACTGATCCACTTTTGATCAGTGGCGTCCGAGAGGTGTGCGGCCGTCGCTCATGAGGTGGTTCGGTGCTCCTCGGCGGCGAGGCCGAGCAGGTCGTCGACCGACCACTGGTCGCCCGCGTGCTTGCCGTACTTGCAGGCGGCGATCCGTCCGTCGCCCGTGATCAGGAAGTCGGCGGGCAGGCCGAGGCGGCCGCCGGAGGGTCGGGCGGCGGGGAGGTGTCCTCGGCGGCGCAGGACCGCCCACAGTCCATGGGCCACGGCGCTCACCAGGATCGGCCAGACCCGGGGATCGAGCAGCGCACGGGGTGCGGACTCGACGCCGAACTCGCGGTACAACCGCTTCCCAGGGTCGCCGACGACGGCGAATGGCAGGTCGGCGACGTGCGGGAGCAACGCCGGCGCGCCGGCGTGGAAGACGGCCACCTCGCGTATCCCGGCTGCCCGGATCTCCTCGTGGCGCACCGCGATCGAGCGCAGGTGCAGATTGCAGATCGGGCAGCCGGCGAAGCGCCGGAACTGCAGATGCGTCAGCCGCTCGTCGGCGTCCGGCAGGTTGACGCGCTCGCCGGTGACGGTGTCGAGCGAGCGCCCGGTGATGACGTCCCCCGGCTGGAACTTCCTGTCCGTGGTGCCCTTGACTCCCATCGACATGGTGCCGCCCCCTCATAGGTGTATGGCGTACGCTTACGACGCTATGCGCGTATGTTGTACGCTGTCAAGCCATGCCGCGCCCCCGCTCTTTGACGCACGACCAGATCGCCGCCGCCGCACTCGCGGTCATCGACCGGGACGGACTGGCAGGCCTGTCGATGCGCGCGGTCGGCAGCGAGCTGCAGATGAGCACGATGGCGCTCTACCGCTACGTCCAGGACCGCGAGCAGTTGGAGGGCCTGGTGGTGGCCGGCGTCCTCGCCGCCGCCGAGCTCGCCACCCCGCCGGAGGCGCCCTGGACCGAGCGGCTCACGCTGCTGGTCGAACGGGTCCGCGCGGCCGTCGCCGCACACCCCTCGGTGGTGCCGCTGCTCCTGCTGCACCGGCATGACTCCATGGCCTCGCTGGCCTGGGGCGAGGCCATGCTGGGCGTCCTGACGGAGGCGGGCTTCTCCGGAGCGCAGCGGGTGGTCGCATTCCGCTGCATGCTCAGCTACCTGATCGGTGCGATCCAGGTCGAGCACTTCGGACCGCTGTCGGGGACGGGCACCGTCGCGATCGCCCAGCTGCCCTCGGCGGACTACCCGCACCTGGCCGCCACCGCCCGCGACGCCCGCTCCGTCCCTCCGGAGCAGGAGTTCGGGCAGGGCTTCGCCATCCTGCTCCGGGGGCTGGAGAGGCAGCCCCCGGACGAGGCATTCCCGTGCGGGAGCGGAGCGGCCAGGTGAGGATCACCGCCGCCTATCGCCTGATCTTGGCCTGACCGCCCGGCCTCACTTCAGGTGCCGGCCGAAGAACCGGTCTCCGTCCTCCACCTCGAACCACGGGGTACCGACGTGCCCGCCCAGATTGGCGTGCAACGTCTTCTCCTTGCTGCCGAAGGCGTCGAACAGGTCCAGGGCCCGTTCCCGGGGGTTCCCTTCGTCGTCCCACTGCAGCAGGAACAGCAGCGGAACGGTGAGCTGCCGGGCCTCCTCGCGCTGGGCGATGGGCACGTAACCCCCGGCGAAGAGACCGGCGGCCGCGATGCGCGGTTCGACCACCGCAAGGCGGATGCCGACGGCGGTCCACCCCGAGTACCCGACCGGGCCGCCGATCTCGGGCAGCGAAAGGAGGGCGTCCAGGGTGGTCCGCCATTCCGGGACCGCCTTTTCCACCAGCGGGCCGATGAAGGACTCGAAGATCCCATCGACCGGCTCGCCGGCCTGCATCGCCCGGCGGAGGTCGGCGCGCGCCTGCTCGTCGACGGCGGAACGGGGCCGGTCGCCGCACCCGGGAGCGTCGATGGTGGCCACCGCGTAGCCGTACGCCGCGGAGTGCCGGGCCCGGGCCACCAGTCGGGCCTCCCCCTTGGGCAGGCCGTTGTTGTGGGCCATCAGGATCAGCGGGGTGGGTTCAGCCCCGGAAGACCCAGCAGAGCCTGGTGTCCACAGGGTGCCGGGGATCTCGCCGAGGGTGAATTCGCGTTCGAGGACGCCGTCGTCGAAACGCTGCTCAGAAGTGAATCGCATGGTCGTGCCTTTCGGGAGTGCTCATGAACGGCGCTCCCGGACGACCTATCGCCCGACCATGACCCCGGAGGGGAGCACCCATGTCGATACTGCGTTCACGGGTACCACCTCCTCGTTCTCTCGCACGGCCTCCGGCAAGGTATCAGCAGTCGCCGTGGCCCGCCAACGGGTTTTCGCGGTCACACCTAGTTACGCGGCGTGACTGGTTGCTGGGTCGCGAGGAACTGCGCGCCGTCGGATGATCGGATCATGGACGACGTGAGCGGTCGTACCGCGAAGGTGTGGATCAAGGATGAGGTCGAAGGTGAGGCCGATCCGAAGCATGTCGTGATGCAGGTCTACGACCCCCGGAAGCACGCTCTGAGCGCCGAGGTCGTGGTCCGGACCAGGCGTGACGTCATCGCTGTCGCGGACGAGTACGGGGTTCGGCTGGACCAGGTGCGGTTCCTCGGCGACAGCGCGGTGACCGTGGAGGAGAACTCAGGTCCGGCGCGCAGCTGACCCGTGCCGTCGCCCGTCCGGCCGTAGCGCGGACCCGCGCTGTTCCCCGGTGTCCGGAGAGTGACCTTCACCCAGGAGCGGGAGGCCGCAGTGGACCGCGAAGAGCTTCGAGCGCTGTTGGAGGCCGAGGGCATCCGGCGCAACGCCTACTGCCTGGACGGCGGCCTCCCTGACAACGCCTACTGCCTGGACCGCGACGGCGCCGACTGGATCGCCTACCACTGGGGCCGCGGCAGCTGCTCCTGGCTCCGCCGCTTCCGGGACGAGTCACCGGCCTGCGAGTATCTGCTGGGCCTGCTCCGCGAGGACGCCCGTGCCCGAGAGGCGCCTCGCGCCCGCTGACGGCGGTGTCCCGGCCCGGGACGGGGCTCTACCCGCGCTCCATCACCCGCTTGAGCGCGATGAGATCGGCGAACACGGCATCCGCATCGCGCTTGAAGTCCTCGTCGCTCGTCCCCGGCTGGCGGCGAAGCGTGAACACCACCTCGCACCCGGTGCCGTTCACGGTCACCCGCATCGGGTTGTGGAAGGTCTCGCCCGAGGCCAGGGTGACGTCGTGATCGAGTACGCCGAACTCGTTTCTGGCGGCAAAGGCCACCACGACCCGCCCCATGGGCGACTCCACGATCCATTGCCCGTCGACCAATTCGACGGAGCTGCCCAGCCCGGGAGCCCATGCGGGCAGATTGGACGGGTCCGAGGCGTAGTCGTAGACCTCTTGGGCGGGCCGGTCGATGTGCGTGCTGATGTGCAGTGAATCCGAGGCCGTGGTGTCCATGGCAGCGACGTTATCGGGCCGCTGCCGACACCGTCTTGAACGAATCGGTCACGTCGGCCCTCCGTAGCGCTGACAGGAATCGAACCTGCAACCGACGGTCCCTCAGACCGCCCCCTCTGCCAGTTGGGGCACAGCGCCATGTCATGCGTAGCGTCGGTGCGATTCGAACGCACACTGGACCGGTCCTGAACCGGCTCCCTCTGCCGTTGGGGTACGACGCCTTGGTGCAATGACCGTGCGCTGCCGAGGAATCGAACCTCGCAAGCCCGAAGGCGCAGGGGTTACAACCCCACTCGTGTCCCAGCACTCAACGCTTGGTGGCGGGTACGGGATTCGAACCCGTGACCTAGGGCTTATGAGGCCCCCGCGCTGCCGACTGCGCCAACCCGCTCACTCATCGTAGGAAGCGAGCGATCCGAGAGCCAACGAATTAACGGCCGTGCAGTCCCAGAATTCGTGGTCCAGCACGGCCGATCTGTTCACCTTGCTTGTGCTGGGTTCTGTTCCCACGGCCACTTCGCGTTGAGGCCACTTTCGAGCAAACTCACCATGCTGAAAGCGGCATCGGTCAGGCCGCCGAAGGTGTGCCGGTTCCGACCACCTGACGGGGCGTGACCCGCCTGGTAGCCGGCCAGGTTCCAGGTGTACATCGGCACGGTCTCGGGGATGGAGTGGCTGATCCCGACAGGGTCCGCCCCCGCCTGCTCGTCGGTGACGATGACCACCCGGTCATGCCCCTTGAAGGTCACGCGCAACGCTGCAGCCGTATCGGTGCCGCCGCCGAGGAACCAGCCGCCGTCCTTCCACCGCTTCACCGCGCTGAGCACCGACTCGCCCTTCGCCAGGGGGAAGTCCTTGACCTTCGCACCGGGTTTGTCGTTGACGTAGTACTGCGCCGACGAGAACGAGACGACGTCCGCGTCCTGGCAGCGTCGGCCCAGGGCTATGCCGAACAGGGCCGCGGCGTCCCAACGCATCAGCGTGCCGTCCTTGGAGAACCCGGCGTGCATGGAGGAACTGGTGTCCACCAGAATCAGCGTGCGGCCGTCCAACTGGGAAATGTTGGCGAGCGACGCGGTCAGGGCCTGCTCCAGCGGCCACGCCCAGCGCAGCGAAGGAGCCGCGTTGTAGGCGGAGTAGAACCGCATGGGCAGTTGCCGGGAACGGGCGACCTGCTCCGGGTCGGCGAGCTTCGCCGCGACGTCGGCGGCCACCGCGTCGGACACCCCGGCCTGGTCGAAGTTCCGCAGGTTGCGGGTCAGTGCCATCAGCCCCATGGACGGAATCATCGCTTCCCAGGCCTGGGCGTCCATCGGTCCCTGGAGCCAGCCCGCAAGGGCCTCCCAGGTGACGCCGGCGTCGGCGAGGAACTCGACCCCCTGGACCTGGGTGAGGACGGCCCGTCGCTCCTCGACGGGCAGCGCGAACAGTTCCTCGCGGGCGCGGACGATCCTGAGCTGTGCGGGAATGTCGTTGCCGCGGCCGTGGCGGCGGTCGATGGCGTGCTTGAACAGGTCGTGCTGGTAGGGCTTGGCAGGGGCGGCGTGGACGAGTTCGAGGACGTCGCCGAAGCGGTATCCCTTGCTGGGTGTGTCGTACTTGAGCAGCGCCCGCTCGGTGTAGAGCCGACGGACGGCGTCGGCGATGCCGCGCTTGACCGGCTTGGGCAGGTTGCGCCCGTAGCGTGCGGTCCAGTAGGCGAGGAGCTCGCCGGGCTCGTCGGCGCGCTGCAGGACGGCGTCGATGACCTGCCGGGACGCGCCCGGCCGGTCCGCGTCGAGGCGGGCCTTGGTGAACTCGGCGGCGCCGACCAGCGAGGCGGTGCGCATGTTGCCGTCACCACGGAGCCAGCGGAGCAGACCATCGGTCCACACGGGGTCCTCGACCGCGAGGTGTCGGACGAGTTGGGTGTAGCGGTCGTCGCGGTCACCGCCCCTCTCGTAGAAGGTGTCGGTGCCCACGAAATTGGCGACCGCGAGAAGGAACAGCTCGGACTTCGCGTCACGGAGGTATCCAGTGCCGCCCTCGAAGGTTTCGACGGTCTGCCCAGTGGTGCCCACGGGCGAGGTGCCGGAAGGCGCGGCGGTACGGGTGTTGAAGCGAGACATGGAAGAGCCCCTCACACGGAGGGGAAGACGTGCCGTGGGGGTGCCCGAGGTCAAAAGTCGGCGACGGTGGGTCTTTTCACAGCGTCGGGCCGCACATGTGCGGTGGCCTCGGCTCCAAGGAGTATCCGTTGCCTGCGCACCGGGCACCCCCGATGCAGGTCCTCCCGAGATCAAGGTCGACACCGGTCGGTTTCGTTGGAGGAAGGAACCGGGGTCGTCGCACCGGGAGGTGCAGATGAAGTTGTACGTCCAGAGGTCAGAGTCGGTGGAGGTGACAATGCGCTCTGGCCACTGAGCCACACCGACCCGAAGTCGATGACGGGATTCGAACCCGCGACCTCACCATGGAAAGTGGAAGTAACCCCCGCCTTCGCACCTGGACGCCGCCCACGGTACCGGACTTGGGGCACAGCACGGCACTGGATTATCCGCGGGTCAGTGGTTGCCCGCGCAGCAGGGACCGCGGTCGGAGCGACCGCTGCTAAAGGCCGTACTTGGAGCCATCGACGACCTCGGCTGCGGGCGGCGGGGTGATTTTGACGCCAGCGCTGTACTCCATGTTCATCAGCCCTGGCTCGGTGGCCGTGCCGGTGGCACGTACGACCTCGTGCGGCTTTGCAGTGGTGACGCTCAGGACCGACTTGTCGGACGTGTCGGTGAGGGCGATCACCTGGACACCGTTGACCGTGCTGAGCCCGCCCTTGGTGTAGGTGTCCGTCTCCTTCTTGACGGACTTGGCGAAGCTGTCCAGGTCGCAGAAACTGGCGACGCTGGACAGGGAGGAGCCGCTCGTCTTCGTCTTGACGTACTTGCCGCTGAGGGTCTTTGTGGCTGCACTGCTGCCCATGCTCTTCAGGAAGGTGGCGTCCATTTTGAGCCAGACCGTCTTACCCAGGACCACCATCGCAATGGTGCCCTGGCTGCCCTCGCCCACAGTCCCGGTGCATCCGACGCCGCGGACGATGGTCAGATCCATCCTCATCTGCTGGCCGGAGTCCGTCATCGTGCCCTGCAACCGTAGTGTCGGCACCGTCTTGAGCGTGGCATCCGCGGCATTGACGATCTGCGTCCCGGTCATCCCGTCGAAGGGATCCACGGATGCGGACGCAGCCGCCGATGCCGAGGAGGAGGCACTGCTTGTTGCGGTAGCGGCACCGGCGGTCGCGGCACCCTTTCCGCCACAGGCAGCGGTGCCGGCGACTATTGCGCTGCAGAGCAGGACAGAAGCGGCTATCTGGTGACGATGGTCCACGAATTGACTCCTGAAGCAGGCGCGGTGGGACTGAAGAGTACGCGCATGATGGCACACAGGAAGATCATCGCCAAATCACATATACACCCGGCCCCAGGTCTGGACGGGGCATCAGATCTGTCAGCCCATGGACTCCAGGGTGCGGCCCTTGGTCTCCTTGATGCAGAAGTAGACGAAGGGGATGGAGAGCAGGGCGAAGCAGGCGTAGATGACGTAGGTCGCCGACAGGTTCCAGTCGGACATGGTCGGGAAGCTGACGGTGATGGCCCAGTTGGCGATCCACTGGGCCGCTGCGGCGACGGAGAGGGCGAGGGCGCGGATCTTGTTGGGGAACATCTCGCCGAGCAGGACCCAGACCACGACGCCCCAGGAGAAGGCGAAGCAGAGGACGAAGACATGGGCCGCGACCAGGGCGACGGTGGCCTGGGTGTTGGGGAGGGTGGCCGTGGTGCCGGTGCCGTGGCGGTAGGAGAAGGCCCAGGCCGCCAGGCCGAGGGCGACGGCCATGCCGGCGGAGCCGGCCAGGGCGAGCGGGCGGCGGCCGATGCGGTCGACCAGGGCGATGGCGATGACCGTGCCGACGATGTTGACCAGCGAGGTGGACACGCTGATCAGCAGCGAGTTGCTGGCGTTGATGCCGACCGACTGCCACAGCAGCGAGGAGTAGTAGAAGATCACGTTGATGCCGACGAACTGCTGGAACACCGAGGCGCCGATGCCGATCCAGACGATGGTCTGGAGCCCGGCCCGGCCGCCCAGCAGGTCGCTCAGGGTGGCCTTGTGCTCGGAGGCCATGACCTGCTGAATTTCCGCGATCCGGGCGTCCGGGTCGCTGCCCTCGCCCTCGACGTCGAGGAGCACCTGGCGGGCCCGGTCCATCCGGCCGACGGAGATCAGGAAGCGCGGGGACTCGGGGATGGCATAGGACATCAGGAAGTAGATCAGCGCAGGGACGGTCTCCACGCCGAGCATCCACTGCCAGGCCTGGATCCCGGCGATGTGGTCGTTGGGGCTGCCGCCGGCGCCCTGGTTGAGGGCGTAGTTGACCAGCTGGGAGATGAAGATGCCGAGCACGATCGCGCCCTGCTGGAAGGAGGCGAGCCGTCCGCGCACGGCGGGCGGGGCGACCTCGGCGATGTAGGCGGGGGCGATGACGGAGGCCATGCCGATGGCGATGCCGCCGACCACGCGCCAGACGCCGAGGGTGAAGATGTTGGGCGGGAACATCGAGCCGGCGCCGCTGATGGCGAAGAGGACCGCGGCGATCTGCATGACCCGGATGCGGCCGATCCGGTCGGCGAGCCAGCCCGCGCCCATGGCTCCCGCGGCCGAACCCAGCAGCGCGGAGGAGACCACCAGCGCGGTCTCGCCGCTGCCCACGCTGAAGTGCTTCTGGATGCCGGTGACGGCGCCGCTGATGACGGAGCTGTCGTAACCGAAGAGGAATCCACCCATCGCGGCGGCCGCGGCGATGAAGATGACGTGACCGAGGCTGCCCTCGCCGGAGGCTGACTGCTGAGATGTCGCTGAACTGGTCAGTGGAGGCTCCCGGGAGTGCGACGGGCCGCAGCGGAGGCCGCGTCCCCGAACTGATGGTCCGTCCGACCAGCCTAGGAACGCGGGCCGAAGGGGGACGGATGGCAGGCCGTTCCGTGGGCCGTCCGGGTGGATGCCTGCCCCGGACGGCCCATGGCATTGGGGAGTCGGCGGATCAGTGTTCGATCGGGCAGGTCTCCGGGTCGGTGAGCTGAGCTTCGGCGAGCCGGGCTTCGGTGAGCCGGGCTTCGCGGCGCCGCAGCAGTTGGGTGCGGGCGCCGGGGTCGCCGGGGCGGTCGCGCAGCAGCAGTTCCTCGGCGACGGCGGCCTGGAAGTCGGTGGACTTCTTGTCGTCGTACTTGAACTTGGGCCGCACCTCCTCGATGTGCAGCCGCAGCCCCCGGATCGCGGACAGCATCCGTCCGAACGGCGGCTCGCCGGGGACGATCGGCCGGTGCGGCACGTCCGGTTGGAAGTGGGCGGTCTGACGGTCCAGCAGGGCGGCCTTGGCGACCGGGTCGTCGACCGGTTCGGCGGTGCAAACCAGGTGGACGGAGGCGTAGTAGGTGGTCGGGACGCCGTCCTCGGGCGGGGTGTCGGCGGGGGCGCGCCACGGGCCGGGGACGAAGGCGTAGTCGTCGGTGACGGCCAGGGTGAGCCGGGGGTTGGCCTCGATGGCGGCCCAGACCGGGTTGGGCCGGGCCAGGTGCAGCAGGACCTCGTTGCCGCCCCCGTAGACGAACTGGGTGGGCACCAGGACGGGCGCGGCGCCGTCCGGGCCGTTGGCGGCGAGGACGCCGAAGTCGCGGGCGGACAGCCAGGCGCGCCACTCGTCGTCGCTGCCGCGGTCCCAGGGGTTGATCAGCATGGTCGAGACACCTCGCGTCGCGGTCGATTGCGGTCGACAGAAGTTATGCACTAGTGCATAATGTTCTTTGTGCTAGGAGATTATCGGATCACGGGACGCCGGGCCACTGAGATCGCGGCCGACATCGAGCACGCCGTCGGCTCCGGCGCGCTGGAACCGGGGACGGCCCTGCCTCCGCTCCGCGACCTGGCCGCCGAGCTGGGCGTCAACCCCAACACCGTGGCCGCCGCCTACCGGCTGCTGCGGGACCGGGGTGTGATCGAGACCGCCGGGCGGCGCGGCAGCCGGATCCGCTCCCGGCCCTCGCTCACCCCCCGCGACGCCTCCCGGCTGGCGGTGCCCGCGGGCACCCGCAATCTCGCCGACGGCAACCCCGACACCGCACTGCTCCCCGGCCTGGAGGCCGCGGTGCGCGAGGCCGCGCTCGCCGATGCGACCGATCCGGTGCTGTACGGGGGACCGGCCATCGACCCCCGGCTGCGCGCCCTGGCCGAGGCATCCTTCGCCGCCGACGGCATTCCGGCCGCCCCGGTCGGCGTCGCCTCGGGATCGCTGGACGCCATCGAACGGATCTTCCTGGCCCGGCTGCGCCCCGGTGACGCGGTCGCGGTCGAGGACCCGGGCTGGGGCAGCCTGCTCGATCTGCTGCCCGCCCTCGGCCTCAAGGCCGTGCCGGTCGCCGTCGACGACGAGGGGCCGGTCGCCGCCGACGTCGCCAGGGCGCTGGACGAGGGCGTCCGCGCGCTGGTGGTCACCGACCGCGCCCAGAACCCCACCGGGGCCGCGGTCAGCGCCGAACGCGCCGCGGTGCTGCGCGGGCTGCTGGCGGACCACCCTGGGGTGCTGCTGGTCGAGGACGACCACGGCCACGGCATCGTCGACCTGCCCTTCCACCCCCTCTGCGTCGGCCCGGACGGCGAACCCACCACCGCGACCTGGGCGGTGCTGCGCTCCGCGGCCAAGTCGCTGGGGCCCGACCTTCGGGTGGCCGTCCTCACCGGCGACCCGGAGACCATGGACCGGGTACGCGGCCGTCAGCGGCTCGGCGCGGGCTGGGTCAGCCATCTGCTGCAGCGCACCGTCGCGGCGCTGTGGCAGGCGGAGGACACCGCCCCCGCGGCGGCCTCCTACCGGGTCCGGCGGGACGCGCTGCTCCGGGCGCTGGCGGAGCGCGGGGTGCGGGCGCACGGCCGCAGCGGCCTGAACGTCTGGATCCCGGTGCCCGACGAGACCGCCGCTGTCGCCGGGCTGATCCAGCGCGGGTGGGCGGTGGCGCCAGGTTCGCGGTTCCGGCTGGGCTCGCCACCCGGCGTACGGCTGACGGTCTCGCCGCTGACGGAGGATGAGATGCCGCGGCTGGCCGAGGACATCGCCGCGGTGCTGCGGGGGAGGGACGGCGACGTCCGGGGGGTGTGAACCACCCGGCCCCCGGCCCCCAGCCCCCAGGCTCGCTTCGACGACGGGTCAGCCGATGAGCAGGCCCTTCGCCCTGGCGTGCTGCAGCCAGTCCGCGTACCCGGCGGTCATCAGGTCGTACAGCTGCTCGTCGGTGAGGTTCGCCGGGTCCTGGACGCAGAAGAAGTCGGCGTTGTCGATGTAGCGGTGGGGCAGGTCGTCCAGCTCCTCCAGGAAGCGGAAGGTGCCGTCGCCCCAGTTGGCGGCCATCGCCGAGAACCGGCGGGCGAAGCGCGACTGCTTGCCGGGCGGCGGCGCCGCCTGGGCGACCTGCGGTGCGTCGACCGACTTGGAGGACCGCCCGATCCCCATGAACTGCCAGAACAGCGGCTCGTAGCTGGAGGAGAGGACATGGGCCTTGGTGGCGGCCTCGCTGGTGGTGTGACCGTCCGTCACGAACATCACATAGACCGGCTGGCGGTCCGAGATCGGCTTGTGGCGCAGGTCGGCCGAGCCGAAGTACTGCTGGCGGATCAGCTCCATGGCGGCGGCGTAGTCGGTGCCGCCCTCCAGGCGCCACTGCTGGAGCATCCGGTCCGTCCAGCCCTGGTAGCTGTCCATGCCGACGCTGCCCGCCTCATGGCCGCGGGCCCCGAAGAGGAACACGTCGACCTCGGCGTTGTCGTCGAAGCGCAGCCCCAGCGCCAGCACCCGCTCGACCAGTGACTGCACTTTGCCGGAGCGGTAGAGGCCGCCCATCGAGCCGGAGATGTCCAGGCACAGGGCGACCCGGGCGGTGTGCTCGGACAGGCCGCGCTTCTCCAGGCTGACCGCGGCGCGCTTGGTGAGGTCGAGCAGGTTGCGGTCGCCGCGGTCGGCGAGCTGCTTCTCCAGGTTGATGAGCTTCTGCTTCTTGAGGCTGATGGCAGCGCCGCCCGGCGCGGACGACCCCGCGGGCACGGGCGATGGGGGCGCGGGCTGCTGGTACCGCGGCTGCTGCTGGTACTGGGGCGGGGGCGGGCCGAAACCGACGGGCGGCTGCGGAGCCGGGGGGTGGTAGGGCTGCGGGGCGGGCGGTCGGTAGGGCTGCGGGGCCGCGGCGGGGGCCGGCTGTGCGTCGCCCTCGACGGAGATGCCGAAGTCGGTGGCCAGCCCTTCGAGGCCGGAGGCGTAGCCCTGGCCCACCGCGCGGAACTTCCACTCCCCGGCCCGCCGGTAGAACTCGCCGAACAGGAACGCCGTCTCGCTGCTCGCGCCCTCGATGTCGAACTCGGCGACGCTCGCGCCGTCCTGGGTCATGACCCGCAGTCGCAGCCCCGGCACCTGGCCGAAGGTGCCGCCGTCGGCCGAGGCGCCCACCACGATGCGGTCGACCGCGGGCTCGACCGCCGCCAGGTCCAGCAGCACGGCGTCCATCATCTCGCCCGGCTGCGGCCGCTTGCCCTCGTGCCGAACCGCGCCGGAGGCGTGCAGGGGCTGGTTGTAGAAGACGAAGTCGGCGTCCGAACGGACCTTGCCGGAGCTGTCGAGCAGCAGCGCGGACACATCGACGTCCGGTGCGGGCGCATCGGTGCGCCAGCTCACCACCGCGTGCAGGGCGGTCGTCGGTACGGGGCAGTTCGAGCCCTTGCGCATCGAGGTCATAGGGACATCCTGCCTCGTGCGGCCCGTCTGACAAGGCATCCGTACCGATCCGTGACGCCCTCGCACCGGTGTCGCGAAGGTGTCGCGTCGGCTTCGCGTCAGCCGGTCGTCCCCACGGGTGAGGGGCGGCGACCGCGATGGTCGCCGCCCCTCACCGGTACGCGCGTGGCCTCAGCCGCTCTTGCGGCGGAAGTCGCGCTGTCCGCCGGACTTGCCGTGGGCTCCGTGGATCTTGGACGTCTCGGAGCTGCCGCCGGCCGCGGCGGAGTCGGCGTGCTGGCCGCTCTTGCGGGCCAGCGCCTCGCGGAACTTGCGCTTCACATCCTCTGCCGCGTCGTTCGAGCCGGTCGCAGTCTGCTGCTCGGACGCGGCATCGGTCTCAGCCTCCGGCGCTGTCGCGTCGCCGGGGGTCTTGTCGGCCACTGCGTCTTCAGCCATGGGGGCCTCCTATCGTGGATCAGGCACAGCCGGTTCGGGTGCGTGCCCAGTCTGGCACGGGACGGCGGCCCGGTTTGATCAATTGCCGGCGACCGGGGCCCCGGGGCCGGCAGCGCCGCCGGTGGCAGCGCCGACGGCGGCGTCCAGGCGGTCGGTGAGGCGCTGCAGCATTCCCTGCAGGACCTGGAGTTCGGCCGGGTCCAGGCCCACGCTCGCGGCGCAGGCTCGGAGGGCCCGCTGGGCGTCCGTCGACAGGGTGGCCCCCTTGCCGGTGAGCTTGACGTCGACGGAGCGCTCGTCCTGGGTGCTTCGGGTGCGCTGGACCAGTCCGGCCGTCTCCAGCCGCTTCAGCAGCGGCGACAGGGTGCCGGAGTCCAGGCGCAGCAGTTCGCCGATACGTTTGACCGGGAGTTCTCCGTGCTCGGTCAGGGCCAGGAGCACCAGGTACTGCGGGTAGGTGATCCCGTGCTCCCGTAGGGCGTCGCGGTAGAGGTCGCCGAAGGCTCGGGAGGCGGTCTGCAGGGCGAAGCAGACGTGGTGCTCCAGGCGGAGCAGGTCGTCAGCGGTTGCGGTGGGCTGCGTCGGCATGTCTCAAGGGTACTACTTAGTTGTGCACAATTGAATTGTGTGTGATGCTTATGGAACAGGGAACGCCGGAGAGCAAGCCATGAGGAGACTTTGATGGACGCCATCTACACCGCCGCAGCCACCGCCAACGGACGCGAGGGCCGCGCCGTGAGTTCCGACGGGCAGCTCGACCTCACCCTGGCCATGCCGCCCGCGCTGGGTGGCGACGGCAAGGGCACCAACCCCGAGCAGCTGTTCGCGGCCGGCTATGCGGCCTGTTTCGCCAGCGCCCTCGGTCTGATCGGCCGTCAGGCCAAGGTCGACACCAGCGAGGCCTCGGTGACCGCCGAGGTCAGCATCGGCAGCAACGGCCAGGGCGGCTTCGGCCTGGCCGTGGTCCTGCGGGTCGAGCTGCCCGAGGCACTCCAGGGCGAGACCGGCAAGAGCCTGGTCGAGCAGGCCCACCAGGTCTGCCCGTACTCCAACGCGACCCGCGGCAACATCCCGGTCGAGCTGATAGTCGAGTAGTCCGCGCGGGACGACGCATTGCACAGCACCGCACTGCACCGTCAGGCGGTCACCGAGTACCTTTCGGCCCAGTAGGGCCGGAGATCCGGTGGCCGCCTGACGGCGTTTCGGTACCGCGTCATGGCAACAGGTCGTCGGGGGTGCGTTCCTCGGCATCCGCGAAGCGGCGCAGCAACTGGAGAAGTTGGCTGCGCTCGGCGGGCTGCAGGCAGGTCAGCAGGGCGTTGCCCGCCGTGTCGGCGCGGCTGCGGACCTCGGCCAGGGCGGCGAGCCCGGCCTCAGTGGCCTGGATCGCGTGGGCGCGGCGGTCGGTCGGGTGTGGCTGGCGCACCGCCAGCCCACGCGCCTCCAACTCGTCGATGGTGCGCACCATCGTGGACTTGTCACTGCCCAGTAGGACGATCAGATCACGCTGGGTCACCGGCCCGACCCGGGCCAGTTGCAGCAGGACCCCCGCATGGCGGTTGTCGATGCCGAGTGGCTGGAGCTGCCGGCCGAACTCCCGGGCAGCCCTGCGGTGTGCGCGGCGCAACAGCAGGCCTACGGAGGCAGCCTCGGAGAGCTGATCCTCGGCTTCGGGGTGGGAGTTGGCGTCCATGGAGCAGAAGTATATGCTCCAATCGGGATAGTTTCAGAAGGGACTATCTCGGTGGGGACTTAACTCTGTGCGGGGAGGACGAGCATGGCTCAGGGCAGGCCGGGGGTGCGCGTGGGGGCGCACCGGGTACTCAGGGGAGCGGTGTTGCTTGCCGGGCTGCTGGCTTTCGGGCAGCCGGTGCTCGCGGGCGGCTTCCTGCAGGGGCACTACCCGTTGCTGAAGGCCCACGAGATCGCCGCGATGATCCTGGCGACGGTGGTGCTGGTGTCGCTGGTGGCCGCGCTGCTCATATGGCGCCCGGGCGGCGGTCCGGGGGCGCCCGCCCGCGACCAGCTGATCACCCTGGTTGTCATCGCGGTGCAGATGATGCTCGGGTTCAGCCGGGAGCTGATCATCCATGTCCCGCTCGGGGTCGGGGTGGTGATCATGGTGATGAAGAACGCCGAGTCGGTCTGGAGGCTGCCGCTGCGGGCCCCGTCCGCCGCAGCCCCGGACGCCTCCGGGCTGGCGTCGCCCGCCGAGGTGGACGCGTGAACCGGCCCGCGCTGAGTCGCCGCCGCTTCCTCGGCATCGGCGCCGCCGCCGTCCTGGGTTCCGGCGCGGTCGCGGCCGGATCACCTTACCTGGGCAGATTGCTGACACAGGGTCAACCGGGACTGCTGCTGCGCAGTGCGGCTCCGCTGCCGCGCCCCTACCAGGTGCCGCTGCCGCGGCCGCAGGTCCTTGCGCCAGTCCGTACCGACGCCACCGCCGATTACTACGAGATCACCCAACGGCCCGCGCTGCTGCGGATCCTGCCGGGGCTGGACACCCAGGCCTGGACCTACCAGGGCAGCTATCCCGGCCCAACGCTGGTCTCCCGGTCCGGACGGCGGACGGTGGTGACCCACCGCAACCAGCTGCCGCACCCGACTGTGGTGCATCTGCACGGCGGCCACACTCCCGCCGAGAGCGACGGCTACCCGACCCAACTGGTGCACCCGGCCGGTGTCGCCGCGACCTCGGGCATGGCCGGAATGCCGAGCTGGGACGGCATGGCGGGCATGGCCGCGATGGACAGCGGCGACGGCGGCACGCAGCGCACCTACACCTATCCGGTGGAGCAGCGGGCCGCCACGCTCTGGTACCACGACCACCGGATGGGGTTCACCGGCCCCAACGTGTGGCGCGGCCTGGCCGGGTTCCACCTGGTCACGGATGACGAGGAGGCCGCGCTGCCGCTCCCGCACGGCGAACGGGACCTGCCGCTGCTGATCAGCGACCGATCCTTCGCCGCGGACGGCTCCTTCGCCTACCCGGCGCTGGATGCCGCGCAGACGATGTCCGGTGTCACCGCCCCCTACCTGGACGGGGTGCTCGGCGACACGGTGCTGGTGAACGGCGCGCCCTGGCCGGTGCTGGACGCCGACCGGGCCCGCTACCGGCTGCGGATCCTCAACGCCTCCAACGCCCGCCGCTACCGGCTCGCGCTGGACCCGCAACCGCCGGGCGGCGGCGGGCTGGTGCAGATCGGCAGCGACGGCGGGCTGCTGGCGGCGCCGGTCGCGCATGACAACATCGATGTCGCCCCGGCGGAACGCTTCGACGTCATCGTCGACTTCTCCCGCTATCCGGCCGGGACCAAGGTACGGCTGGTCAACGGGCTCGGCAGCGGCGGCACCGCCGAGGTGATGCGCTTCGACCTGGGCGGCGGCAGCGTCACCGACGACTCCCGCATTCCCGCGAAGCTCTCCGCGGTCGCCGCGCTGGACCCGGCCAGAGCTGCGGCCACTCGTTCCTTCCTGTTCCAGAAGTCGGCCGGCGGCTGGGCCGTCAACGGTCAGGAGTACCGGCCGGGGCGTTCGCTGGCCACGCCCCGGCTCGGCACCACTGAGGTCTGGCGCTTCATCAGCGACTTCCACCACCCGGTCCACCTGCACCTCAACCACTTCCAGGTGGTGTCGCGCAACGGCGCGGCCCCCGGCCCCTTCGACGGCGGCTGGAAGGACACCGTGGATGTGCAACCGGCCGAGGCGGTCGAGATCGCGGTGCGCTTCGAGGACTACGCGGGCCGCTTCATGCTGCACTGCCACAACCTGGAGCACGAGGACATGGCGATGATGGCCGACTTCACGACGCGCTGAGCCTGGTCAGGAGGTCCGCGCCCACCGCGCGGACCTCCTGCAGCAGGACGGCCAGATCCGGTTCGGACACGGCCGGGTTGATCAGGCAGGCGCGGACGGCCTCGTGGCCGTTCAGCAGCGTGCCGGTGACGAAGGTGCGGCCGCGCTCCTGGACCGCCGCCGAAAGCGCCCCGTTGACCTGCTCCAGCAGCTCGTCGGACACCCCGTCAGGGGCGTAGCGGAAGGCGGCGATGGAGCTCTCCACCGCTGCCATCAGCTCCAACTCGGGTTCGGCGTCCACCAGTTCGCCGAGGCGTCGGGCCATCGCCGTGCAGTGGGCGACGTCGCGGGCGATGCCCTCGCGTCCGGAGGCGGCGATGGTCGCCCAGACCTTGAGCGAGCGGAACGGGCGGGTCTGCTCGATGCCGTACTCGGAGAACCAGCCCAGGCCGTCGGCGTTCTCGTCCCTCAGGTAGGAGGGGACCAGGCTGAAGGTGCCGCGCAGCTCCACCGGGTCGCGCACCAGCACGCAGCCGCAGTCGACCGGGACGCCCAGCCACTTGTGCGGGTCCAGGGCCAGCGAGTCGGCGCGGTCGAGGCCGGTGTAGCGGTCGGCGATCACCGGGTCCAGCACACCGAACGCGCCGTAGGCGCCGTCGACGTGCAGCCACAGCCCCTCTTCCGCGCAGACGTCGGCGACGGCCGCCAGGTCGTCCACCGCGCCGGTGTTGACCGTCCCGGCGGAGGCGACGGCGAGGAACGGGTGCAGCCCGGCGGCGCGGTCGGCCTTGACCTGCAGGCGCAGGGCGGCCGGGTCGAGGTGACCGGCCGCATCAGTGGCGACGGTGCGCAGGTTGCGGCTGCCCAGGCCCAGCAGCTCGGCGGCCTTGCGCACGCAGGAGTGGGTCTCCGCGCTGACGTAGCCGACCAGCGGCGGCAGCGCCGCCAGCCCCTCCTCGCGGACGTTCACGCCCAGCCGCCCCGCGGCCCGGTTGCGGGCGGTGCCCAGCGCCACGATCGTCGCCATGGACGCGCCGGAGGTCAGCAGCCCCGCGCCGGGCGGATGCGGGAACCCGGCGAGCTCGGCGATCCAGCGCACCACGGTGCGCTCCAGATGGACGTCGACGTGGTCGCCGCCGGCCGAGCTGGGGTTCATCGCGGCGGCGGCCAGCGTCGCCAGCACCCCGGCCGGCGCCGGGGCGGCGTTCACCCACCCGAAGAACCGGGGGTGCCCGTTCCCCATCGGAAACGGCAGCACGTCCGCGCCGATGTCCGCGACCAGCTCGTCCAGAGCCCGGCCGCCCTCCGGCAGCGGCAGCGTCAGCACCCGCTCGCGGACGGCCGGGTCCATCGCCTGCCAGACCGGACCCTCGGAGAGTCCGCGCAGGTAGTCGGCCAGCAGGTCCACGGCGGCGTGCCCCGCCGTACGGAAGTCGTTCATGTCGACGATCGTACGGGGAGGGAGACCGCCGTCGATTGTTTGGGGGAGGCGGGGCGTCTTCGCCGGTTGATTGCGGCAGCTGTAGGTGGCTTACATGGCGGGTTCGTTGCCGCCCTCCGCCGTCCGTGGCTTGTTGCTGTTGCTCGCTGCGCTCGCGGGCTAACTGCGGGAGGGGGCGACCCTGCTGGGCGCCGTAGGCCCGTGCGGGGGGCGTGCGGGCTGGCCAGGGGGCGCGCGGCGGTCGGCGCGGTCCGTTTTGGGGTCACTCGACCTACTTTGGGGTCACTGACTCGACGACATAACGGACATACGCGGCAGGATTTGTCGGACGAGTGACCCCAAAGTAGGTCGAGTGACCCCAAATGCATAGGACATCTACCTGGAGAATCGTTTCTTCAGGCACCACCGACCGCCCTGCCGCCCGGCAACGGCGCGCCGCCCGCACCCCTCCCCGGCCTTGTCGCTGCGAGGCGGAGCCGAGCAACAGCAACAAGCCACGGACGGCGGTGGGCGGCAACGGTGGCGCCATGTAAGTTTTTATGGCCCTGCGGGCCGCTTCGTGTGGATGAAACTGGGTGGTGCGGGTGGCCGCCGGGTCGGGTTGGTGGTTGGCCTGACAGCGGGGTGCGGTGGGCGGGACAGTGGTGGGGTGGGCTGTCTGCGGACGCCGGTTCGCTTTGATCCGTTCGTGGGCGTATGTAAGTTTGGTGCTCGAACCCCTTGTCGGGTACTCCCGGTTGCCGCCTCGTGCGCGTGTCTCAGCTTCCCGGTTCTGAGCGGGGTTCGGCAGGCAGCGCACGCCCCAGTGTCCAGGGGGCGGGTGCCGCGGGCCGGGTCGGCGAACCCCCGGCCCGCGGAGGCGTTCCCGTGTGGAGGGACGGTGTGCGGTGGAACTGACGTATCCCCGGTGCGCGGCGATCGACGTGGCCAAGAAGGAGATCGCGGTGTGCGTGCGCTTCCCCGGCCAGGAGCCGGGCGGGCGCGGCCAGGAGATCCGCAAGTACTCCACGTTCTACGGGGTGCTCAAGGAGATGTGCGCCTGGCTGCGGGAGACCGGGGTCACCATCGTGGCGATGGAGTCCACCGGGATCTACTCCAACCCGGTCTTCCACGCCCTGGTGGAGTTCGGCGACTTCGAGGTCCTCAAGTGCAATGCCGCGCACGTGAAGAACGTGCCCGGCCGCAAGACCGACGCCGCCGACGCGCAGTGGCTGTGCGAACTGCTGGAATGCGGACTGCTCAAAGGCTCCTACCTGCCCACCCCGGAGACCGCCCGGGCCAGGGACTACACCCGCTACCGGGCCAGGCTGGTCAGCTCGCGCACCAGCGAGACCCAGCGGCTGCACAAGACCCTGGAGGACGCCGGGATCAAGCTCGACTCGGTGGCCTCCGACGTGCTGGGCGTCTCCGGGCGCGCGATGGTCCAGGGCCTGATCGACGGCGAGCGTCGCGGCGCGGTCCTGTCCGAACTCGCACGCGGGGTGCTGCGCAAGAAGATCCCGGACCTGTCGATGGCCCTGTCCGGGCGCTTCAGCGAGCACCACGCCGGACTGTGCCGCCTGCACCTGAAGCACATCGACCAGCTGAACGAGCTGATCACCGAGACCGAGGCGCAGATCGAGGCGCTGATGCTCCCTTTCCAGCACTCCCGCGAGTTGCTGATGACCATCCCGGGAATCGGTAGCCACGCGGCAGCGGTGATCCTGTCCGAGATCGGCCAGGACATGTCGTTCTTCCCCACCGCGGACCACCTGGCCTCGTGGGCCGGACTCGCACCGGCCAACAACGAGTCCGGCGGCCACCGCCGCCCGGCCGGCACCCGCAAGGGCAACCAGCACCTGCGCAACCTGCTGGTCGAGAGCGCCTGGACGGTCGCCCGCACCAAAACCAGACCCGGCGCCCGGTTCCACCGCCTGGTACGACGCTTCGGCGGGGCCCGCAACCCCCGCGCGAAGAAGAAGGCCGCCATCGCCGTGGCCCACACCCTGCTCCTGATCATCTACTACGTCCTGGACCGGCAGGTCCCCTACACCGACCTGGGCCCCGACTTCTACACCCGGCACGAGGACCCCGAGCACTACAAGGACAAGCTCGTCGCCCGCCTGAAAAAGCTCGGCTACGACGCCACCCTCACCCCCGCCACCACCTGAAAGGAAACCGCCACCACCCACCCGGCTCCGCCGGGCGCTGCCGCACGCCTACCGAACGCCCAGTTTCGTCTCAGCCACCCACAGCTGCCGCAAACAGCCGGCTACGCCGTCCCGCCTCCCCCATCACCCCCGGTCACAGCGCCCCCCGCACCTCCCCCAGACGTTCGAGCTGTTCCCGCTGGCCCGGGAGGCCGAGGGCGCCGAGGCGGCAGACCAGGTGGCGGGCGCCCTCGGCGGTGTAGCGGGACAGGTGGGCGGCGACCGTGGCGGCTGGGCCGGTGACCAGGGACTGGATGGTCTCCAGTTCCTCCAGGGGCAGGCCGTAGTTGGCTCGGGCGAAGGCGTCGAGAGCTGAACGGCCGCGCTCGGCGTCGTCGTCGATCAGGACGGTGACGTAGACGGCCGGGGTGATCGCCTCGGCGGTGCGGCCGGCTGCTTCGGCGGCGGTGCGTACCGCGTTCAGACCGGATCCGTAGGCGGCGGGGTCGGGTGGGTAGGGGAGCCAGCCGTCGTAGAGGCGGCCGGTGCGGGCCAGGGCGGTGGGGGCGGCGGCGCCGAGCCAGATCGGGGGACCGCCCGGGCGGTGCGGAGCGGTGCTCTGCGGCAGGTCGTCGAAGTGCAGCAGCTCGCCGTGGAAGGAGGACGGGGCGTCGGGCGACCAGAGCTGCCGCCACAGCGCCACGGTGTCGTCCAGCCGGGCGAAGCGGCGCTCCCAGGGGACCTCGGACAGCTCGTGCAGGGGCTTGCCGAAGCGTCCGGGGAAGCCTGCGCCGACGCCCAGCACCAGCCGTCCGCCGGACAGGGCGTCGACCGAGGCGAGTGTCTGGGCGGCCTGGACCGGTCGGCGCAGCACCGGCAGCAGCGCGCCGGTGCCCAGGGTGACCCGTTCGGTGGTCGCGGCCAGGGCGGCCAGCATGGTGAGCGGCTCGATCCTGGGGCTGAGCAGTGAGTCGTTGACCCACACCGAGTCCAGGCCCAGCCGTTCGGCCCGGACGGCGAAGTCGATGAGCGTACGGGCGTCGGTTCCCGGCTCCCAGCTGCTGGTTCCGGTCGGCAGGAGTACGCCCAGTTGTGTGGTGTGCTTCATGCCCCGGACTCTGCCCGCGGCGGTGAATCGCGGCAATTCCCTTGAGGGAATCGCGGAGTGGGGTCCGGTGGCATAGAACGGGAGGGTGGACTTCCCCCAGGCGCTGCGCGCGTACCGGAGCCGGTCCCGGCTCAGCCAGCTGGAGTTGGCCGTCCGTGCCGGAACTTCGCAGCGCTATGTCAGCTTTGTGGAGAGCGGCCGCTCGCAGGCCGGGCGCGGGATGGTGGTGCGGCTGGGCGAGGCGCTCGCGCTGCCGCTGCGGGAGCGCAACAGCCTGCTGGCGCTGGCCGGGTTCGCCCCTGTCTACCCGGAGACCCCTTGGGAGGAGGAGGGGTTGGAGCCGGTGCGGTCGGCGATCGGGCACATCCTCGACGGTCATCTGCCGTTCCCCGCCGTGGTGGTGGAGCGGCACGGCGACCTGGTCGCCGAGAACGCGGCCTTCGCGCTGGTGCGCGGTGAGGGGGTCGCCTCCTGGCTGCTGGAACCGCCGGTGAATGTGTACCGGCTGGCGCTGCACCCGCAGGGGATCCGGCCCCGGATCGAGAACTTCGACGTCTGGGCCCGCCATGTCATCGAGGGCCTTCGACGGACGGCTCTGGCCACGCCGGACGAGAGAGCGTTGGACCTGCTGGCCGAGCTGGAGCGCTACGTCCCCGAGGAGCCACCCGAGGCCGGCCATCTCGGCTTCGCCGTCCCGCTGGAATTGCGCTCGCCGCTCGGCCTGCTGCGGTTGCTGACCACGGTCACCACCTTCGCCACGGCGGTGGACGTCACCGTGGCTGAGCTGAGGCTGGAGGCTTTTCTGCCGGCCGACGCGGCTACGGCGGGTGCGCTTTCAGCGGCGAACTCTGCGGCAATCGCAGAACGTACACAAACGGAAGGACGCGCGTAGACAACTGGACATGTCAAGTTAACCGGATTCCTCTTCCCCCAGTTCTACGCGCGTGGTTCTCTGGTTGGCGCGCCAGTCCGCCGGGGCTGACGAACCCTCAAGTGTCCAGGGAGACACGATGATCCGGACCACCCTGCGCCGCGCCGGAACCATCCTTGCGGCCTGCGCGGCAGCGCTGGGCAGCGCCCTGCCCGCCCACGCCGCCGGCAGCTACTCGGCGTTCGCCTTCTCGCTGAGCAGCAGCGAGCCGACGATCTACAACTTCATCAACTCGGCGACCACGTCGCTGGACATGACGATGTACGAGCTGAACGACAGCACCGCCGTGGCCGACCTGGTGGCCAGGGAGAAGGCCGGGGTCGCGGTCAGGGTGATCCTGGACCGCACCAAGACGAGCATCAACGGCTCGGCCTACTCGACGCTCAAGGCCGCGGGGGTCGGGGTGGTCTATTCGTCGTCCTCCTACGTCTACACCCACCAGAAGACCATCACCGTCGACGGCGCCGAGTCGCTGATCCTCACCGGCAACCTCACCGCCAACTACTACTCGACCAGCCGCGACTACGGCGTCTTCGACACCGACAGCACGGACGTCGCCGCCATCGAGACGGTCTTCAACGCGGACTACGCCCACACCTCGGTCACCCCGAGCGACGGCGACAACCTGCTGTGGTCGCCGACCGACTCGCAGACCCGGCTGCTGAGCGTGATCAACGGCGCGACGAAGACCCTCGACGTCGAGGAGGAGGAGTTCAGCGACACCGCCGTGGTCAACGCGATCGTCGCCCGGGTCAAGGCCGGCGTGACCGTGCGAGTGGTGCTGGAGTACCCGGGCAGCTACTCCTCCGAGGTGTCCGCGGTGAAGGCGGCCGGCGGCACGGTGCGCGGCTACTCCTCCAGCACCGGCTACTACATCCACGCCAAGGCGATCGTGGCCGACTACGGCCTGTCCACCGCGAAGGTGGAGGCGGGTTCGATGAACATCACCAGCAACTCGCTCAGCAACAACCGGGAGCTGGGGATCATCCTCACCGACACCGGTGTGGAGGGCGTCGTCGAGACCGCCTTCGCCTCCGACTACTCCGGCGGTACCGCGGCCTGAGGCCGTATCAGGAAGCCGAAACGCGAGCGAGGGCAGCCCGGGGGTCGGGCTGTCCTCGCACTGGTGGCTACCGTCAGCCCCGGGGCTCGGGGAGGGCGATGGCGTCGGAGGGCGGTCCTGACTTGGGGCGGCGGGGTTCGCGGTCGCCGGCGAAGGGCGGATTGCGGCGCGGGCCGCCGCCGCGGCCGCCGAGCCGGTGCAGGCGGTCGGCGAGGTACCGCATCGGCGCACTCAGGGCGATGACCACCGAGTGGTGGGTGACCACCCAGAGGAACTGCCGGGGGCCCTCCAGGGCTCCGCCGTACTCGAGCCTGGCGACGGTCCGCCGTCCCCTCGGCGAGCCGGCCCGTTGCAGCGGGTACGCGATGAACGGCCACAGCGGCAGCAGCACCAGTACGGCGAGGTTGACCAGCAGCCCGCGGACCGGGTGCAGGCGGCGGCGCGGCGCACGGTAGTGGCGGCGCCGGGCCAGGTCGTTGATGTCATGGTGGGCTCGCGGCCTGCGGCGCAGCGCGTGACGTATCGGCCGTGGAAGTGACGGCATATCAGCCTCCCTGTCTCCAGGGTGCCCCAGCACTGCGCCGATCGGAAGCGGTTCCCGTGTTCGAGGTGCTGATCAGGGGGAATGCGTCGAGACTGGGAGCGGTGACTGAGGAGAGGGATGCAGGTGCACAGTGTTGCTGGGAGGGGGCCCACCGGTGACCGGGCAGGGCAGGTCGCGTCAGAACAGGTCCAGGCAGAACAGGTCCAGGCAGGGCAGGTCCGGGCGGAGCAGGGCGGGCGGGGCGGGCAGGCCGTCATGACTCAGGCCGGGGCGGACGCCGGCCCGGCCGCGGAACCGGGCCGGCTGCGCCGGCTGGCGCGCCGCTCGCGGATGCCGCTGCTCGCCGCCGGGACCGGGGCACTGCCGGTCCTGATCTTCCCCACCGTCGGCTGGTGGTGGTTCGCCTATGTCTGCCTGGTGCCGCTGATGCTGGTGGTGCGGTCGGCCCCGACCCGGCGCCGGGCCATGGTGCTCGGCTGGTGGGGCGGGGCGGGCTTCCTGGTCGGCGTGATGAGCTGGCTGATCCCCACCCTGAACGTGGCGATCCTGGTGCTGGCCGGGCTGCTCGGGCTGTTCTGGGCGCCCTGGGGCTGGCTGGTGTGGCGGCTGCTGCGCGGGCGTCCGGACGCGGGGCGGGCGGCAGCGGCCGTGGTCCTGATCCCCTGTGCGTGGCTCGCCATCGAGACCGTCCGCTCCTGGCAGTACCTCGGCGGACCGTGGGGGCTGCTCGGCGCGAGCCAGTACCGGCAGCACCCGGCGCTGGTGCTGGCCTCGGTCGGCGGGGTGTGGCTGGACAGCCTGTTCATCGTCACCGTGAACACCGCCGTGGTGGTGCTGATCGCGGCCTGGGGCCGGTCCGCCGTCGCCTACGGCACCCTGCTGGCGCTGGGCGGCTGCACGGTGGCGGCGCTGGCCTGGGCCCCGCAGCCCCGGCTGACCGGCCGGACGGCCACCGTCGCCGTGGTCCAGCCCGGCGGCTCGAAAACCCTGGACGACCGCACCGCGCGCGGCGAGGAGTTGACCCGCACGCTCATCGGCACCCGTCCCGACCTGGTGGTCTGGGGCGAGAGCAGCCTCGGCTACGACCTGGCGGACCGCCCGGACCTGACCGCCCAGCTGGCCGCGCTGTCCGCCCAGGTCGGGGCGGACCTGCTGGTCAATGTGGACGCGGCCCGGCCCAACGGGGCGATCTACAAGAGCTCGGTGCTGGTCGACCCGCAGGGGCTGACCGGGCAGCGCTACGACAAGATCCGGCTGGTGCCGTTCGGCGAGTACATCCCGATGCGCCCGGCCCTGGGCTGGATCGCCTCGTTCTCCAAGGCCGCCGCCGTCGACCGCCGCCGGGGCACCACCCCGGTGATCATGACGGTCCCGGAGCCGGGCGGCGGGACGCTGCGGATCGGACCGCTGGTGTGCTTCGAGTCCGCGTTCCCCGACATGAGCCGGGCGCTGGTGAACATGGGCGCGCAGCTGGTGGTGGTGCAGTCCTCCACCTCGACCTTCCAGGACACCGCCGCACCCGAGCAGCACGCCTCGCTCGCGGCCTTCCGCGCCGCCGAGACCGGCCGCCCGGTGGTGCAGGCGACGCTCACCGGCGTCAGCACCGCCTACGACCCGCTGGGCCGCCAGGTCGGCCGGGCGCTGGGCACCGACGACCGGGGGACGTTCACCTACCGGATGCCGCTGGCCACCGGCTCCACCCTGTACGACCGCTGGGGCAACTGGGTGCCGACCGGCTGCTGCCTGCTGCTGGTGGTCACGGCGGGCGGCTGGGTGCTCCTGGAGCGCCGGAACCGCAGCTGACGCTCAGAGGCACCCGTAAGTGCGAGATTCCTGCCCGATTCCGGGCAGAATTCTTGGTTTCGAGGACGCGGATGCGTAAGGTCACTCCTTGTGTCCAGTCCTGCCCGCTCCGCCGCGTCCGTACCTGACGATCTGCTCGACCATCTGGCCCGCACCACGGCCCTCGGCCCGAACGAGGCGGCGCGGGTGGTCGCCGACGTCCTCGCCTACTTCGCCGAGAGTACCGAGGAGTACGTGCGCCGGCGGCACGGCGAGCTGCAGGCGCGCGGGCTCACCAACGAGCGGATCTTCGAGCGGATCACCGCCGAGCTGCCGCAGCGGCGGGTGCGCGCACCCGAGCTGTCCGCCCGACAGCTGCGCCGCCTCGTCTACGGCTGAGCACCCGCTCTCCTCACCCTCCTGTCTTCACCCTCAACGAAGGAGCCCTGTATGTGCGGAATCGTCGCCTACATCGGTCCCAGGGACGCCGCGCCCATCCTGCTGGAGGGACTCCAGCGCCTCGAGTACCGGGGATACGACTCCGCCGGGGTGGCCGTCGCCGCCAAGGGCGGGCTCAAGGTCCGCAAGAGCAAGGGCCGGGTCGGCGAGCTCGCCGCGCTGGTCCCGGCGCGCTTCACCGGCAAGGCCGGCATCGGCCACACCCGCTGGGCCACCCACGGCGAGCCCAGTGACGCCAACTCGCACCCGCACCTGGACGGCGCCGAGCGCATCGCCGTGGTGCACAACGGGATCATCGAGAACGCCGACGAGCTGCGCGCCAAGCTGACCGCCGACGGCTGCGTCTTCACCTCGGAGACCGACACCGAGGTGCTGGCGCACCTGATCGCCGGTCTCGCCACCGAGGGCGTCGAGCTGGAGGACGCCGTGCGGGCCGCCCTCAAGCGCGTCGTCGGCACCTACGGCATCGCCGTCCTGGACGCCGAGCAGCCCGACCGGATCGTGGTCGCCCGCAACGGCAGCCCGATCGTGCTGGGCATCGGCGAGAAGGAGATGTTCGCCGCCTCCGACGTCTCCGCCCTGGTCCGCTACACCCGCCAGGTCGTCCACCTGGACGACGGCGAGCTGGCGACGGTGCGCGCCGACGGCTTCAACACTTTCACCCAGGAGGATGCCCGGGCCACCGCCAAGCAGCCCTCCACGGTGGACTGGGAGGAGGCCTCCTACGACACCGGCGGCCACGCCCACTTCCTGCTCAAGGAGATCCACGAGCAGCCCACCTCGGTGGAGCGCACCCTCAGCGGCCGGGTGGACGAGCGCTTCTCCACCGCGCACCTGGGTGGCCTCAACATGGACGCCCGCGAGGCGCGCGCCTTCACCCGGGTGAAGATCCTCGGCTGCGGCTCCGCCTACTACTCCGGCGAGCTGGGCGCCCAGCTGATCGAGGAGCTGGCCCGGATCCCCGCCCACGCCGAGCCCGCCTCGGAGTTCCGCTACCGCAACCCGGTGATCGAGGCGGACACCCTCTACATCGCGGTCAGCCAGTCCGGCGAGACCTACGACACCCTGGCCGCCGTGCAGGAGATCAAGCGCAAGGGCGGACGGGTGCTCGGCGTGGTCAACACCGTGGGCAGCGCCATCGCCCGGGAGTGCGACGGCGGGATGTACCTGCACGCGGGGCCGGAGATCTCGGTCGCCTCCACCAAGGCGTTCACCTCCACCTCCATCGCCTTCGCGCTGATGGCGCTGCACCTGGGCCGGGTCCGCGACCTGTCCCCGGCGGACGGGCGGCGGATCTGCGCCGGGCTGAAGGCCCTCCCGGACCAGATCCGGGAGATCCTGGCGCAGGAGAAGGAGATCGCCGAGCTGGCCGGCAAGTACGCGGACCACCCCGGGATGATGTTCGTCGGCCGGGTGCGCGGCTGGCCGGTGGCCCGCGAGGGGGCGCAGAAGCTCAAGGAGGTCTCCTACGTCCACGCCGAGGCCTACCCGGCGAGCGAGCTGAAGCACGGCCCGCTGGCGCTGATCGGCCCGGATCTGCCGACCGTCGCGATCGTGCCGGACGACGAGCTGCTGGAGAAGAACCTCACCACGCTCGGTGAGATCCGGGCCCGCCGCGGCCCGGTGCTGATGGTCGGTCACACCCGCCCGGAGGCCAAGCTCGCCGAGGACGCCATCCTGGTGCCCAAGAACGAGCCCGAGCTGGACCCGATCCTGCTCGGCATCCCGCTCCAGCTGTTCGCCTACTACGCGGCGGTGGCGCTGGAGCGGGACGTCGACAAGCCGAGGAACCTGGCGAAGAGCGTCACCGTCGAGTAGTCACGCGAGTAGTCACGTCACCGACGGGCGGCCGGTGCCGAGTCCGCGGTCTCCAGGGCGAGATGCGCGGTGATCACCAGGGTGCCGTCCTCGACCTGGTAGTCCAGCGGGACGCCGAGTCGGCGCAGGGTCGCGATCATGCCGCTGTTGGATGCGGTGGTCACCGCGTAGACCTCGTCGATCCCGGCGTCCCGCGCCAGCTCCACCAGCCTGCGCACCAGCTCGCTGCCGAGGCCACGGCGCTGCCGGGCGTCCTCGACCAGGACGGCGATCTCGGCGCTGTCGCCGTCCCACATCAGATGGGCGAGGGCGGCCAGGCTGCCGTCCGGGGTCTCGGCGGTGAGGGTCTGGCCGTAGCGGGGCTCCAGCAGATGGCCCAGGTAGCGGTCGCTGTCGGCGACCGGGCCGTGGTAGCGCCGGCGCAGGGTGGCGCTGCTGCAGCGCTCGTGCAGGGCCACGGCGGCGATCCGGTCGGACGGGTCGGCCCGGCGTACCGTCAGCTCCTCGGCCGGGGCGCCCCGGCCGTCGAGCTCGATCACCGAGCGGGTGTCCGGGACCCGCGGGCCGAGCTGGGCGTCCAGCTCGATCAGGGCCCGGGCGCGGGCGAACTCGGTGGGGGTGAACGGCGGTTCGTCCCGGGTGACCAGCAGGATCCCGCCGGAGGGGTCGCGCAGCCGCATCGTGCTGCCGTCCAGCTCGTCCTCGTCGATGCCGCCCGGCTGCGAACGGATGGTGCACCGGCCGAACAGCTGGCGCAGTGCCAGCGGCAGCTCGGCGGCGTCCAGCGCGGTCCGGGTGGCCAGGTTGAGGATCCTGGTCGGCACGTCCACCAGGTCGTGCGCGTCTGCGCGCTCCAGCCAGACCTCGGTGCCGCCGGCCGCGACGACGGCCCGGGTGATGTCCTGCGGGGCCGTCTCCGGATGGGCCTGGACCACGAACTCGTCGACGGTCTCCTCGGCGAGCGGGTGCGCCTGCATGGAGATGATGTTGACCGGCAGATCGGCCAGCGCCCTGCACAGCCCGGCCAGGCTGCCCGGGGCGTCCGGGACGGTGGCCCGGATCCGCCAGAGCGGGGACTGCGGCGAGTGCGCCGGCGGCGCGGCCGTCTCGGTCGTCGCGGACGAGACGATGTCGCCGGGCGCCGGCCCCGGTGGGGGGTCCGGATGGCGGTGCTTCCACCAGCTGTGCCAGGCGGCGGTAGCCAGCAGTGCCAGCGCGGACGCCACCAGCAGGACCGGACCGTCATGGCCGTGGACGACGACATTGGCGATCAGATCGGCGATGGCCACCGCCATGAACACCGCGGACAGCTCCACGGTGTCACGGCGCCAGTGGTGTCGGGTGGTGTTTCTGCGGTCACGGTTCGTCAATTCAGCCATGCTGGCATCCTGTCGAACCGGTGTTTCGCGGTCACAAACGGATCATGACCAGAACATTAAGAGTCATTGATTCAGTTTTGTCAGGGTCTGTCCGAATTGCTGTTCGGGGGCGGAGTGCGCGTCAGCCTCCCGGAGCTGTTCCAGCAGTCCCTGCTGGTCGGCGAGCAGCACGGTGAGGATCCGCCTGGCGCAGCGCAGCAGCTCCGCGACATCGCCACCGGCCAGCGCGTACACCACAGTTGGCCCCTCCCGGGTGGACACCACGATGCCGGAGCGGCGCAGCAGGGCGAGCTGCTGGGAGAGATTGGAGGGCTCGATGCCGATGTCGGCGAGGAGCTCGCGCACCGGCCTGGGCCCGTCCTGGAGCAGTTCCAGGACACGGATCCGGACCGGGTGTCCGAGCATCCGGAAGAACTCGGCCTTGACCTGGTAGAGCGGGGGCTGGGTCACAGGTCGAGCCCGGCCTCGACCTGGTTCAGCTGGCGGCGGGCCAGGGCGAGGTTGGCCCGCTTGCGGTCCAGCACCAGGTAGAGGAAGAGCCCCTTGCCGCTGCGCGAGGTCAGCGGGCGGATCACGTGGTACTGGTTGGTGAGGGTGGTCAGGATGTCCTCGATGCCCCCGCTCAGGTTGAGCATCTCCATGACCCGGAGCTTGGCGCGGACCACGTCGGTGTTGCCGGCCGAGGCGACCGCCAGGTCGAAGTCCTTGCCCCCTCCCATCGTGCCCAGCGCCATGCCGCTGTTCACGTCCACGAGGGCGGCGCCGAGCGCGCCCTCGATCATCATTGCTTCCTTGAGTGCGATGTCGATGTCTGCCATGACGGTAACGCTAGGTACATGAGCGGATACAGCACTGATGAATTGCAGAACATCGCAACCCGAACCGCCCCAGGGTGTACCGTGCCCGCCGGGCCGAGGGGCTTGGCGCGGTCAGGCCGGGAAGCGTTCCAGGGCAGGGCGCTTGGCCAGGCGGCCGTCGCCCGAGGACTTGCCGGTGAGGCGGCGGACGATCCAGGGCAGGACGTGGATGCGGAGCCAGCGCAGGTCCGCGCGGACCTTGGCGGCCCGGGGGACCGGCGGGGCCGGGGGCAGGGGCTCGCGCCAGTCGAAGGACGCCGGGTACCCGAGGGCCTGGAGGACGCCCTCGGCGACGCGGCGGTGGCCCTCGGCGGAGAAGTGGAGCCGGTCCTCGGCCCACATCCGCGCGTCGTCGAAGGCGGGCACATGGAAGAGGTCGACGACGGTGATGTTCTCGCGCTCGCCGAGTTCGCCGACGAAGCGCTGCAGCCGCAGGGTCTGCGGCATGATGCGGGCGCTGCCGCGCATCCGTCGGCTGGGGTCGACGCTGTAGAACATCACCAGCCGGCGGGCCTCGGCGGCCAGCCGCTCGGCGAGCCCGCCGAGCGTGCGCTCCACGTGGTCGAGGTCGCAGCCGGGCCGCATCACGTCGTTGAGGCCGCCGGCCAGGGTGACCAGTTCGCCACCGAGGGCCACGGCGGCGTCGCCCTGTTCGTCGGCGATCTGGCCGATCAGTTTTCCGCGCACCGCGAGATTCGCGTAGCGGAACTCCGCTGCGCCGGGCTCGGCGGCGGCCAGTTCGGCCGCGAGGCGTTCGGCGACGCGGTCGGCCCAGCCACGGTAGTGGCCGTTCGGCAGGATGCTGTCGCACATGCCCTCGGTGAACGAGTCACCGAGAGCGACCATGCTGCGGAAGACGGGGGTCTGGCTCATAGTTTCTGGATCCTAAGCCCTCGCTCCCGGTGCCTTGCAGCCGAGGTCAGCAGGTGTGTCGGCCTCGGGCCGAACAGCCCCGCACCATGACATTTGTCATCAGTTCCGATGACGCTCCGCCCGGCCCCGGGCGGCAGCGGGGCCGGAGGCTGGAGGCATGGACAACGCGGAGAACGTGATCGAGGCCGTTGGGGTGCACCGCCGGTACGGGGGCGGGTTCGAGGCGGTGCGGGGGGTGTCGTTCGAGGTGGCCCGGGGCGAGTTGTTCGCGCTGCTGGGGACCAACGGCGCCGGCAAGACCTCGCTGGTGGAGCTGCTGGAGGGGCTGGCCAGGCCGAGCGGTGGGGAGGTGCGGGTGCTGGGCTGCGATCCGTACGGCGAGCGGGCCCGGGTGCGGACCAGAACCGGGGTGATGCTTCAGGAAGGCGGCTTCGCAGCCGATCTGACGGTGGCACAGACGGTGCGGATGTGGGCCGGTTGCGTCAGCGGCGCCCGTCCGGCGCGGGAGGCGCTCGACCTGGTGGGGCTGGGCGCGCGGAGCGGCGTCCGGGTCGGGCAGCTCTCGGGCGGCGAGCGGCGCCGGCTGGACCTGGCACTGGCGCTGCTGGGGCGCCCGGAAGTGCTGTTCCTGGACGAGCCGACAACCGGCCTGGACACGCAGGGGCGGCATGACACTTGGGAGCTGGTACGGGAGTTGCGGGCGGGCGGCACGACCGTGCTGCTGACCACGCACTACCTGGAGGAGGCCGAGGCGCTGGCCGACCGGCTGGCCGTGCTGCACCAGGGCCGGGTCGTGGTCTGCGGCACGCCCGCGCAGGTGACCGGCGCGCGCCCGGCCCGGATCGGCTTCGACCTGCCGATCGGCTGGCATCTGGGCGATCTGCCGCCGCTGCCCGATCTCGGAGTGGTGCGGCACGAGGAGCGGGACGGGCGGGTGCTGCTGCACACCGACCGGCTCCAGCACTCGCTGCTGGTGCTGCTGGACTGGGCGGAGCAGCGCGGGATCACGCTCGAACGCCTGGACGCCCGAACGGCGTCGCTGGAGGAGGCGTTCCTGGAGATCGCCAAGGACGCCAAGGACATCGCCAAGGACATCGCCAAGGACGGGGCCCTGCGATGACGTCGACGGAGAGCACCACTGCACGGAGGCTGTCGGCGCTGGGCCGCGCGGAGGCGACGCTGTTGCTGCGCAACCGGACCGCGCTGGCCACCGCCCTGCTGCTGCCGCCCGCGATGGTCGCGGGCTGGCGTCCGGCGAGCGCCGGATTCGCCCGGGCCGGCGGGTCAGCAGCCGGAGCGGACCAGTTGCTGATGATCGGCGGCATCGGCTTCGTCCTGCTGTTCGTCGTCTACTACAACCTGGTCGCCGCCTATGTGGCCCGCCGCGAGACGCTGGTGCTCAAGCGGCTGCGCACCGGTGAGCCGACCGACCTGGAGATCCTGGCCGGCACCGCGCTGCCGGCCGCCGCCGTGGCCGTGGCCCAGTGCCTGGCGCTGATCGCGGCCGGGGCCGTCCTGCTGCACCTTCCGCTGCCGCGCCGACCGGATGTGCTGCTGGTCGCGATGGCGCTGGGCGTGGTGCTGCTGACCGCGCTGGCGGCCGCCTCCAGCGTCTTCACCCGCAGCGTGGAGCTCGCCCAGCTCACCACGACACCGCTGCTGCTCGTCTCCGCCTTCGGCTCCGGGCTCGTGCTGCCGCTGGGGTCGATGCCGTACCCGGTCGGGGAGGTGTGCCGATGGCTTCCGCTGACCCCGGTGCTGGACCTGGTACGGGCCGGCTGGCTCGACGGCGCCCAGGCGCAGCCCGAGCAGCTCGTCCGCTCCCTGGTCATCGCGCTGGCCTGGACGCTGCTGGCCGTGTTTGCTGTACACCGGTGGTTCCGCTGGGAACCGCGCCGCTGACCACCGCCGACCACCAGGGAGAACTGATGGCACGTCTGACGGGCTGGTGGCACCGGCGCAGCGATCCGGCGCGGATCGAGCTCTACGTCCGCTCCTCGTTCCACCTCTTCGCGGTCATCGAGGTCTTCGCTCTGGTCGTCCCGACGGCCGGGGCACTGGGGTCGGCCTGGGCGAGGAGCGTGCTGTGCGCGCTGGTGACCGTCCACGCCGTGCTGTGCGCGGTGCTGTCGTCCAGGGGGATCGACTGGATTCTGGCCCGGCGCGAGCGTCCGGTCGGGCTGCTCGCCACGGTGGTCGTGGTGTCGGTCGCGGGTGCGTCGGCGGCGGCGCTGCTGCACACGGCCGGTTCGCTGCGGCAGGGAGGCCAGGCGGCGGTGATCGCCGTGGGTCTGCTCGGGTTCGGGCTGGGCGCCACGGTGCTGGGGGTCCGGGGGATCCGCGCCTCGCTGTGCTGGTTGCTGGGAGCTGTGGTCGGTGCGGCCGTGGTCGGCGCGCTGCTGGGACAGCCCTGGGCGGCCGCTGCGGCGCTCGCCTTCGCCGTCCTGGTTACCGGTGGCAGCATGGTCTTCACCAGCCTCTGCTCGGTCTGGCTGGCCTGCGTGGTGTGGGAGCTGGACGCCGCCCGCGAGGCGCAGTCGCAGCTCGCCGTCGCCGAGGAGCGGCTGCGGTTCGGGCGCGATCTGCACGATGTGATGGGGAGGAACCTGGCCGTGATCGCGCTCAAGAGCGAGCTGGCGGTGCAGCTGGCCCGACGCGGCAGTCCGGGGGCGGTGGAGCAGATGGTCGAGGTGCAGCGGATCGCCCGCGAGTCGCAGCGAGAGGTGCGCGCCGTCGTGCGCGGCTACCGCGGCGCCGACCTGGCCGTGGAGCTGGCCGGGGCGCTGTCGGTGCTGCGCGCGGCGGGAATCGACGGTCAGGCGCACGGTGTCGGCGGGGGCGAGCTGCCGGTCCAGGTGCAGGCGGCGCTGGGGTGGGTCGTGCGTGAGGCCACCACCAATGTGCTGCGCCACAGCGAGGCCCGCAGCTGCACCATCCGGCTGACCGCAGGCGAGGCGGCGGTGCTCTCGGTCGACAACGACGGGGTGCCCGAAGCGCGGGCCGACGGGGTCAGCGCCGACGGGGTGGGGGCCGACGGGGTGGGGGCCGACGGCTCGGGCTCGGGCCTGGACGGGCTGGCCGAACGTCTCGCGGTGCTGGGCGGCAGTCTGGACACCGAGTCGGGGGCCGGGGCGTTCCGGCTGACCGCCCGGGTGCCTCTGCCCGGACCGCAGGCGCGGACCGGGACCCCCGCCCCGGCGGCGGACCGTCGGGGCGCGGCCGTATGAGCGAACGCATCCGGGTGCTGCTGGCCGACGACGAGCACCTGATCCGCGGCGCGGTCGCCGCGCTGCTCTCCTACGAGGACGACCTGCTGGTCGTGGCGCAGGCCGCGAGCGGCGCCGAGGCGCTGGCGATGGCCCGGGCGCACCGGCCGGACGTGGCAGTGCTGGACCTGCAGATGCCGGGCGGTGTGGACGGCGTGGCCGTGGCCCAGGCGCTGCGCACCGCCCTGCCCGGCTGCCGCACGATGATCGTCACCAGCCATGGGCGGCCCGGCCATCTCAAGCGGGCGCTGGCGGCGGGTGCGCGCGGGTTCGTCCCGAAGACGGTCTCGGCCCAGCGGCTGGCCGAGATCATCCGCAGCGTGCACGCGGGCGGGCGGTACGTGGACCCGGAGCTGGCGGCCGACGCGATCAGCGCCGGTGAATCGCCGTTGACCGCGCGCGAGGCCGAGGTGCTCGAACTCGCCGCGGACGGAGCCCCGATCAGCGACGTCGCCCGGCGGGCCGCCCTCTCGCCCGGCACCGTCCGCAACTACCTGTCCTCCGCCACCGCGAAGCTGTCCGCGGACAACCGCCACACGGCGGTGCGCATCGCCCGCGAACGCGGCTGGCTGTAGCGGGAGGGATCGCGAGGGCTGCGGCCGGGCCGCTGAACGGGTGAATAGTGTGACCGGTGAGTTAGCGCCTGACCGCCCACGGTGACGATCGTTGCGATCGCCTGGTGTGTCCCCCCGCACCCGGGCCTCGGGCCCGTGGTCCGCACTCGGCGCGGAGGTAGGAAATGATGCGAAAGCAACCGATGCTCATAGGCGCTGCCGTCATCTGCGCGATCGGTCTGAGCGCCCCCGTCGCGGCTGCCTCCGACCGGTCGGACGGCAGCGCGGCGGCGATCACGCTGTCGAGCGAGCGGTCGGAGCCGGGCGGGACCGTGTCGATCGACGTCGACTGCACCGCCTACGACACCCCGCGGCCCTCGGGCGTCTCCTCGCAGGCCTTCAGCTCCACCGTGGCGCTGCACCCGGTCGCCGGCGCGATCGGCCACTTCTCCGCAGCCGCCACCATCCGCACCTCGCTCCGGCCCGGCACCTACACGGTCGCCGGATCGTGCCAGCCCGACAACGCGCGTTCCTCGGCCTTCGTGACCACGCTGAGGGTCAGCCGCTCGGACGACGAACGTCCGCGCCGGGAGAGGGAACGCGAGTCGGTGGTGGGCCCGGTGCACACCGGGGTCGGCGGCAGCACCTACTCGGCCAGTCCGGCCCAGGTCGCCGCGGGCTCCGCGCTGGTGCTCGGCGCTGGCGGCACCGCGGTGTGGCGCCGGCGCCGGGCGAACCGCGGTGGCGCGGATGGGGTCTCCTGACGGTCCGGCCGCCGCCTCCGCGGAGGCGGGCTCCCCGCGGGCGAGGAAGGCCGGGTTCCCCAAACTGGGCGCGGTGGTCCTGCTCGGCGTGGCGCTGGTCTACCACGGTCTGATGGGCGGGGCGCCGCCGCAGCCCACCTCGGCGGAGGCGCTCACGGCCCACCCCGACTGGGCCGACGCCCCGCCGGCCGCGCCGATGCCCGCCTCCGTGCCGCTGCGGATCCGGATCCCCGCGATCGGCGTGGACGCACCGCTCACCGGGCTCCATGTCGATGCGCAGCACCACCTGGTCCCACCCCCGGAGGAGCAGCGCAACCTGGCCGGCTGGTTCTCCGGCGGCACCGCCCCGGGCGCCGCCGGAGCCGCGATCATCGCCGGCCATGTCGACAACGCGCACGGTCCGGCGGTCTTCTACGGCCTGGGCTCGCTGCACCGCGGCGACACCGTCGGCATCCTGCGCCGGGACCGGCTGACCGCGACCTTCCGGATCGACGGCATCGACGTCTACTCCCGCACGTCCTTCCCGGACCGCAAGGTCTACGGGCCCACGGCCTACCCGGAGTTGCGCCTGATCACCTGCGGCGGCGGCTACACCCGGGCCAGCGGCTACCTCGGCAACGTGGTGGTCTTCGCCCACCTCGTCCCCGGTGCCGGACAGTAGAGTCTCCAGAATCTCCGTCGATCCGGACCCATCCTGCTACTCCCGACTGGCACCTGGTCGACGACGAGCTGTACCAGCACCTCAACGACGAACTCAGGACCATGGGCGCGTTCCTGGAGGGCCGGGTCACCTATGAGCTGATGGAGGCATTCTGGCCGACCGCCGACGCCGACCCGCGGGCCGCGCCGACGGTGGTCGATTTCGCCGGGATCTGACATGGTCGTCGGCGGCGCCGACCTGGCCGCGGCCTTCAGGTCGGCAACGGCGTGGTCCTGCTGCGCTACCAGCGCCCGGACTGACGCCGGCGCAGCCGCAGCCGCAGTCCGTTCAGCCGCCGAACGCCTCGCGGTGCTGACCGCTGAGGGCGGTGTACCACTCGGCGTTGAGCTTGATGTGGGCGCGTTCCTCGTCGGTCAGCTCGCGCCTGACCTTGGCCGGGACGCCGGCGACCAGCGAGCCCGGCGGGATCCGCATCCCCTGCGGCACCAGCGCGTTCGCCGCGACCAGCGAACCCGCGCCGACGACCGCGCCGTTGAGGACGGTGGCGCCCATGCCGACCAGGCAGTCGTCCTCGACGGTGCAGCCGTGCAGCACGGCGTTGTGGCCCACCGACACCCGGGCCCCGACCGTCGCCGGGAAGCCGAAGTCGGCGTGGACCGAGCAGTTGTCCTGGATGTTGCTGTCCTCCCCGAGGGTGATCGTCTCGCAGTCGCCGCGCAGCACCGCCCCGTACCAGACGCTGGAGCCGGCGGCCAGGCGCACCGAGCCCAGCACTGTCCCGGTCGGGGCGACGAAGGCCCGCTCGTCCACCTCCGGGGTGCGGCCGGAGACGGCGGCGATCAGCGGTCGGGCTACAGGTTCGGCCATGGGGTGCTCCCGGATCGACGGCGAAGGTTCGGTTGCACGCTACCGCCGCCGCCGCGCGTCATCGCCACGGGGCCGCCCCGGGCGCGAGACTTCGGTGCATGACCTCTCGACCCGCCCTGCACCGCTACCGCTTCACCACCGTCTGGGACCTGCCCGCGCCGCCGCGGCGGGTCTACGGCGTACTGGCCGATCCGCGCACCTACCCGGTGTGGTGGCCGGAGATCCTCGAGGTCCGGCAGCTGGACGAGCGCACCGGAGTGATGCGGTTCCGCTCGCTGCTCCCCTATGAACTGCAGGTGACCGCCCATGAGGCGCGGCAGGACCCGGAGGCCGGGGTACTGGAGGCGCGGCTCACCGGTGACCTGGAGGGAAGCACCCGATGGACCGTCACCAGCAGGGGCGACGGCGCGGCCGTGGCCGTCTTCGACGAGGACGTCGAGGTGCGGAAGCCCCTGATGAGACGGCTCGCACTGCCCGGCAGGCCGGCCTTCAGGATCAACCACGCGCTGATGATGAGAAGCGGAATGACCGGCTTGACACGGTATCTTGCCGTGTGCGAAGTCCTCGGCATTGGTCTTGACCAATGATCCGTGAAACCCCTACTGTCGCCATAGTGCAGGGTCCTTTAAGAAATAAGGGCTCATAAATACGAGCACCGGCTCACAGGCGGAGGACAGGGTGGGGACCACACAGGCCGCACAGGGGATCGGGGTCGTCACCGACACGCCCGAACCCAAGTACTGGCATCTGCGCACCGTCCTGGTGCGGGCGCTCGACTCGGAGTTCCGCGCCGGCGAGGTGCTGCCCAACGAGCGGGACCTGTCCGCGCGCTTCGGCGTGGCCAGGGCCACCCTGCGGCAGGCGCTGGACCAACTGGAGCTGGAAGGCCGACTGGTGCGCCGCCGCGGCATCGGCACCCTGGTTGCCGCACCCCGGATGGGCGTCCCGGTCGGCGAGACCGCGGGGCGGGACAGCTGGCGGATCATCGACGCCGGGTACGCCCCGGCCCCGGCCGCCGTCGCCACCACCCTCGGCATCCCCGCCGACGAGCCGGTGCACGCCGTCCGCAGGCTGCGGATGATGCACGGTCAGGCCATCGGCGCCGAGACGCTGTACGTGCCCGAGGCCGTGGCGCCGCACGTCCCCGCCATCTTCGCGAAGTCCAGCGCCGCCGACTCCAGCCGGGCCCGTTCGGTGCTGCGGCAGCTCCAGCGGCTGGAGCTGGACGGCGAGTCGCGCTCGGTCGAGCTGGGTGTCGCCGAGGAGCAGCAGGCCCGGCTGCTGGAGCGCCCGCCGGGCACCCCGGTACTGGTTCTGACGACCCGTTACCAGGCGCAGGGCGGGACCGTGGCGGTCGCCGTCTCCACCTACCGGGCCGATATGTGCCGGCTGACCTTCGGCGCCTCCGGCGTCGTCGACGTCGCCCCGGCCGCTCCGGCCGCCGGCGAGGTCCGCACCGCCTCCTGATCCACCGAGAACAGCTGCTCCTCCGCGTGTTCGAGGGCCAGCCGCAGGGCGCCGGTGGCGATCACGTCGTCACCGAGCGCCGACAGCCGGACCACCGGCGGGCGCAGGCACATCCGGGTCAGCTGCTCGCGCAGCGGGTCCAGCACCCCGTCGAGTCCGGCCGCCCAGCCGCCGATGACCACGATCTCCGGGTCGATGGCGAGCACCAGCGCGGCGACGTCGCGCACCAGCCGGGTCAGGAAGCGGTCGCGGACGTCCAGGGCGACCTGGTCGCCCTGCTCGGCCAGCCGCAGCACCCGGGCCACGGCCGCCTCGTCCAGCGGGTCGATCGGCTTGCTGGGCGCGGAGAGCAGTTGGGCCGGGTTGGACTCGCGGCCCAGCAGGTGCAGTGAGCCGATCTCGCCGGCCGCGCCGCCGAAGCCGCGGTGCAGCCGGCCGTTGATCAGCGATCCCGCGCCGGGGCTGAGCCCGGCCAGCACGAAGACCACGTCGCCCATGCCGGCGGCGGCGCCCTTCCAGTGCTCGCCGATGGCGGCGAGATTGGCGTCGTTCTCGACCAGCACCGGGCAGCGGAACGAGCGGCGCAGCCGCGCACCCAGTTCCAGTCCGGTCCAGCCCGGCAGCGCCGTCCCCAGCCGCACCACGCCCTCGGCGTCCACCACTCCGGGTGTGCCCACGCCGACCGCCCACAGGGTGTCCCTGGAGACGTCGCAGCGGCGCAGCAGTTCGGCGACGGTGGCGCGGACCAGGCCGAGGCGCTCGGTGGCGCCGGTGGACTCGTCGATGGGCCGGGCGTAGGAGCCCATGATCCGGCCGGTGAGGTCGGCGAGCGCGACCCGGGCGCCGTGGGTGCCGATCTCGATCCCGAGCAGGTGCCCGGCCTCGGCGCGGAAGCGGAAGTGGCGGGCCGGGCGTCCGCGCTGGCGGATGCTGTCGCCGCGGCGGGAGTCCGGGTCCGGATGGACCTCGACGACCAGCGCCGATTCGATCAGGCCCTCGATCACGCCCTCGACGGTGGGGCGGGACAGGCCGGTGTCGCCGACCAGCTGGGTGAGGGTCAGCGCGTCGCCGCCGCGCAGGGCGTGCAGGGTCACGGCGGAGTTGATCCGCCGCAGCAGCGACGAGTCGCCGCCGGTGAGCTGTGCCAACTCTCCGCCTTCCCTGACCTGAGTACCCGGGGACAGCCGGATCGTATCCGGGCGGTGCGCGCGCCCGCGAGCGTTTGTGCAGCTCATGAACGGCTTCGGTATCAAACGGCAACACTGCGCAAAGATTCGGCCAGTCTGCCGAAGGCATGCTGGATCTCGGACGGCGTGAGATGGGCGTAGCCGAGGACGAAGCGGGTGGGGGCCACGTCTGCTGCGGGGGCCGCGGCGGTCGCGGCGCAGTAGTCGCCGAGCGGCCGCAGCCGGACCCCGGCGGCGGCGCAGACGGCCTCGGGGACCGGGAAGGGGAAAACGGCGATCAGGTGCAGCCCGGCCGCGATACCGCTGACCCTGACCCCGGGGACGGCGGCGGTCAGCAGCGGGTACTGGGGCAGGCTGCCCGGGTCCTCCAGGGCGATCGCCCGATGGCCCCGGGCCCGCAGCACCCGTACGAGCAGGGTCAGCGTCTGGGCGACACCCGAGCAGACCACCACTCCCTCGGGAGCCACGACGACACCGCGGCGGCGGGCCAGCAACTCGGCCAGGGCGGCCCGCAGTTCCGGCAGGCCCTGCGGGTGCGGGTAGTCCAGCGCCGCGTCCGGCAGCGCGGCGAGGGCGCTGCGGTGGGCGGCGGACCAGGCGGCCCGGGGGAACAGGGCCAGGTCGGGCAGGTCAGGGCGGAAGTCGGTGACCTGCGCGGGCGCCGGCCGCGGGGCGGCCGCGGCGGGCGACGGCGGGGTGGGGCTGAGCGCGGCGACCCAGGTGCCCGAGCCCTGACGGCTGGTCAGCTAGCCTTCGGCGGTGAGCTGCGCGTACATCTCGCTGACCAGACCGCGGGACACCCGGAGGTCCCGGGCCGGGTCGCGGGTGGACGGCAGCCTGGTGCCGGGCGCCGGGTGGTCAGGCATGCTGCTTGGCGAAGTCCAGCGCAGCCTGCGCGACGTCCGGCCAACCGCTGTCGAAGACCAGGGAGTGGCCGCGGCCGGGGATCTCCCGGCGTTCGGTGGTCACGGGGTTGCGCTTCTGCCTGCGATAGGACGCCTCGGCGATGGCCCGCGGGGCGATGTGGTCCTTCTCCCCGGTGATCAGGAGCATGGGCCCGCGGCGGGGGTTGGCGGTGTCGACCTTCGCCTCGGTGGCGGGGTTGATGTTCGCCGTGGCAGCCGTGAACAGCGGGATGCCCGAACCCGCGACCGGATAGGTCTCGTACAGGTACCTGGCCTCGCTCTCGCTGACGGCGTTGGCGAAGGCGTAGCGGAACTGCTCGTAGGTGAGGGTGACGGACCGCCGGTAGTTGGCGGGGTTGCCGATGACCGGCAGGGCGGACTTCAACGCAGAGAACGGCAGCGGCAGCACTCCCCGGAACGGTGCGGCGTCGATCGGCACCGACGCGGCGGCAAGTCCGCGGCCGGCGAGTTGCTGGGTGATCAGGCCGCCGAAGGAGTGGCCGATGACCACGGGTCGCTGGTCGAGTTGCGCGATGGCCTCGGCCATGTGGTCGGTGACCTGCTTCACCCGTTTGCCGGCGAAGACCTCGGGGTGCGCGCGAGCCTCGGCGACCGTCTCCGGATCGTCGGGCCATGCCGGGGCGAGGGTGCTGTAGCCGTTCTCCTCAAAGAGTGCGCGCCAGGGCTGCCAGCTGGACGCCAGCATCCACAGCCCGTGCACGAAGACGACCGGCTTCAGACCGGATGTGTTCGCCTTGTCGATCTCCTGCTGTTCGCGAGCGCTGAGACTCACGTCTGCACCACCGTTCGGAGTATTCGGAGTAGGGGCGCGGCACCCTTCCCACCGGCCCGTTCCCGTGCCCGTCGCACGGTGTGCGGATCGCCCTTGTTGTCCTTGATTCTCCCGCCCGGCCGCCTCGGAAGTCGATATTCGGACGAACACGGTGCTTCCCTCCTGATTGTTGCTGGGAACAATCAGGCTGTGCCACGCTCCTGGAATCTCAAGCTTTTCCCTCCCTGAAACCGGCTAGCATTGGCCTGTGCAACAGTCACCGCAGGAGGACGACCTCGGCGCCCAGGTCGAACGGCTGGGTGCGCGGATGCTGGACCGGGCCGAGCGGATCGCTGACGCGATGGTGGCCCGAATCCAGGCGGCCGTGCCCGTCTACGCCACCGATGCCGTGATCAGCAGCGAGGAGCTGCGTCGGACCTGTCTTGACAACGTCACCTATGTCTTCGGCCCACTTGGTCGTGCCCCAGCGCTCTCGTCGCCCGAGTCGCGTGAGAACGGGCGGAGGCGGGCGATGGCAGGCGTGCCGTTGTCGGCGGTGATGGAGGCCTACCGGGTAGCCGCCCGCTTCCTGTGGGACTGTCTGTCGGAGGAGGCCGCCCGCGGCGGTGTTCCGGCGGAGGTCACTGTCCGGGCAGCGTCCGAGATGTGGCTGGTGCTCGACACCTACACCCAGCACATGGCTGAGGGGTATCGCGAGGAACTCACCGCGCAGGCTCTCGGCCGCGAGCAGCAACGCTCGGCCCTGGTACGGGCGTTGCTGGAGGGCCGGCCTGCGGGCGCCGACGGCTGGGATGCTGCCGCAGTCCTGGGAATCCCGGCGCAGGGCCCCTATGTCGCCGTCGCAGCCCAGGTCCCCGAGGCCGGACTGCATGCGGTCCACGGCGCAGAGGAGGCTCTCCGGGCCGTTGGCACGCCCTCGGCATGGCACCTGCTGCACGACATCGAGGTGGGAATCGTCCGGCTAGCCGGGTCCGCCCGGAATCTTGAACGCCTCGCCGGCATCATCGGCTCCAGCACCGTCGGCCACGTCGGGATCAGTCCGTCGTACGACGACCTGATGAACACCGCCCCTGCCCTGCGCTTGGCCAGGATCGCGCTCCTCGGTGCCTTCGAGGGCCGCCGGGTCACCGTCTTCGACCGTGACCCCTTGGCCGTCGCCGCCGCGAGCGCCCCGGAGATCATGCGACGCGTCGCTCGTGGCGTCCTGGCGGGGCTGGACCGGCTGCCCCCGGTCCAGCGCACCCTGCTCCTGGAGACCTTCGGGGTCTGGCTCGACCGCGGAGGTTCGGCCGACCTGGCCGCTGAAACCCTGTTCTGCCACCCCAACACGGTGCGCCATCGCCTGCGTCGCCTGGAGGAACACACCGGACGTTCCCTCAGCGAACCCCGCGCGATCGCCGAGCTCAGCCTCGCCTTCGAAATCGACCGCCGCATCAGCGTCAGCTGACCCTGCGCTGGCGCGGTCAGAGCAGGGCGAACTGGCCGTCGGGGCCTTCCTCGTGGTGCAGCAGAACAGAGGCGGGGCGGCGGGAGTGCTCGGGGCTCGGGAGGACTCCGGCTGCTGACAGGTCGTCGGTGGTGATTCCGCCGTCGGCTGCACGGGTGGTGAGGTCGGCCAGGGACGGGCGCAGTTCGGCGAGCTGGGTCAGGACGGTGACCAGGTCGACCAGGTCGGCGGTGTACTGCTGGGGCCAGCCGGTCAGGCCCAGGGCCTCCAGGGTTCCCGGCTGGGCCTCCGGGTCGGCGCAGCGTTCGGTGAACCAGCGGGACAGGACCGGTTCGCCGGCGGCGTGGAACTCCCAGGCGCTGCGGGCGACGGGGGAGAGGCGGCCGGTGCCGATCAGCAGCGAGTCGTCCTCGGCGTCATGGTCCAGGGCGTCGGGAAGGCCAGTGACCCGCTCCCGGACGAAGGGACGGCGTCCGCCGGGCATCCGGAGCGGGCCGAGTTCGGTGGCGAAGCGCTCGCCGTAGGTGTGCAGCCACAGCACGCGACGGCCCAGGGCCAGGCCTTCCGCCCATAGCGCGGGGTCGGTGGGGAGCGGCACCGGGACGTCCTCGCCGGTGCGGGCAGCCGACTGAGCGGTCACGGCGGCGATCCAGGCCAGGAGATCCTCGGGCCGGACCCCTGTGCCCAGCCTGCGCCGCAGGAAGGCCGTCAGACCGGGTGTCAGATTGGGATCGAGGCCCCCGGGGCGGCGGTAGAGCGGATGGATTCGGCCGAGACCCTTGGGGCGGGCCCCGTCGGGCAGCTCGGTCGAGAAGGCCAGCGACGGCGCTTCGCCGGCGTCGTACGGCTGGACGGTGGCGAAGAGCTGCCGTCCGTCTGCCACCCGCCACAGCTCCGGTCTGGGCTGGTCCAGTAGTCTCTGGTCGGCGAGCAGCCACTGCCGGTCGAAGGCGCCGTGCCGGACCCGGACCGGCTCGGGCGCCGGCCCCGGCTCCTGGGACAGCCGCCTCGTGGAGGTCCGTTGCCCCGGCAGCTGCGGGACGGCGCTGTCGACGGTGCGCGACCTGCTGGCCCGGAACAGCTCGGCCCGCAGCGGCGGTTCGGCCTCGGCCAGCCGTCGCCAGCGCGCGGCCAGGATGTCGGGGTGCGCGGACCTGACCCACCCCCGCCCCGCCCGCAGCCCCGGCACGGACCACGGCATCAGCTCGCTGAGCAGCGGCGCTCCGGCCACCTTGCACCTCCCGGCGGCCATCGTACCGAGCCGGTCCGACACGGGCGTGACGTCGGCAGAGGGAACCCTCGGACCGGGGAACCGGGTACGGGGGTGCTGCGTCAGATGGCCATGACTGCAACTGCGAACCGTATGGCGCTCCTTGCGGCCGGCGTGGCAGTGATTGCGGGGTGTGCCGCGCAGCTTGGCCCCGCTTCATCTTCCGACTCCGCCTCGACCACCATTTCGATCACGGCGTCGCCGGCCCGGTCCTCGGGCGCCTCGCCGCAGCAGGTTGCTCGGGCGGATGTGTCTGCGGCGCTCCGGGCCTTCGTCGCGCCGCCCGGGGCGCGTCGGCTGGCCGGCGCGCCCGCCGGATCCGCCGGTCTTTTCTCGCCGCTGCCCTCCGGTGGCAATGATGTGGTCACGACCGGGTGGTGGACCTACCCGGGGACGCAGGACCAGGCCGTTGCCTGGTTCATGTCCCGTGTCCCTGCGGGCGCCGCCCTCACGGGCACGGGCTCGTTCGGTTCGGCGCCGTTCCTCTCCTTCGGCCGCTCGGCCACCGCGCTGCTGCAGTTGCGTGAGCTGGGGATCCAGGTGGCAGCACACGACGGAAGCACCTTGCTGCGGGTCGACAGCCACGACACCTGGCGGCCGGCACATCCGGCGGCGGCTGTGATCCCGTCCGGAGTGACGCGGATCGTGCTCACCGCCACTCCGGGTCCCAACCCGGGCAGCCATGCGGCCGCTGTGCGGCTTCTCGCGACCGTGACCGACCCTGGGCAGGTGGCGAAGGTGGTCGCACTGGTCAACGCCCTGCCCACGCCGGGGGTCGGGGTGTACAACTGCCCGGCGGATATCGGCAGCGAGCTCACTGTCGATTTCTACCGGGGGAGCGGGGGCGTGAACGACACGTCGCCGGTAGCCGTGGTGGTCGATCGTATGACCGGTTGCGGAAGTACTGAGCTGAGTGTGCGGGGTGGGCCGCAGCACGTCGCGCTGGCGGATTCCGGTCCACAGATCTTGGACGTGTTGAAGGTGAGCTTCCCACGTCAGGTGGGCTGAGTCGGCGGGGAAACGACTCGCAGGCGTTCGGGTGGATGTGCGAGCCTCTGCTCATGGCCGATCTGATCATTCGTTCATCCACCCCCGCTGACGTCGCCGCGCTGCTGGAGTTCTGGAAGTCCGCCGCCGAGGGCACGAGCATCAGTGACGACGAGGACGGTGTGGGGCGTCTGATCGCCCGGGACGCCGAGGCGGTGATCATCGCCGAGCGGGACGGCCGGATGGTCGGGACGGTGATCGCGGGCTGGGACGGCTGGCGGTGTCACCTCTACCGGCTCGCGGTCGACCCCGGCGCGCGCCGTCAGGGGATCGGCGCCGCGCTGCTGGAGGCGGCGGAGCAGCGCTTCACCGCGCTCGGCGGCCGTCGCGGTGACGCGATGGTGCTGGAGCGCAACGAGCTCGGGCAGCGGGCCTGGCGCGCCGCCGGGTACGCGCCCGAGCCGCAGTGGCGGCGGTGGGTCAAGAAGTTCTGACCGGTCCGGGACGTTCCGGTCACTCGTGGGCGATGGCGGCCAGGACGTTCAGCCTGGAGGCGCGCAGGGCCGGCCCGAGGGCGGCCAGCAGGCCGACCAGGGCGGCGCCGAGGACGACGGCGATCACGGTGGTCCAGGGTATGGAGAGGACCTGCATGCCCTTGAGGGAGAGCAGGTGCTGGGCCGCCAGCCCCCAGACCAGGCCCAGGCCGAGGCCGAGGACGGCGCCGAAGAGGGCGATCACCACGGATTCCAGCCGCACCATGCGCCGCAACTGCCGACGGGAGAGCCCGATGGCACGCAGCAGGCCGATCTCCCTGGTCCGCTCCACCACGGACAGGGCCAGGGTGTTGACGACGCCGAGCACGGCGATGATGATCGCCAGCGCCAGCAGGCCGTAGACCAGGTTGAGCAGGATGTCGATCTGCTGCCGGATCAGTTTCTTGTAGTCGGACTGGTCCCGGACCTTGACCTGTGGGTCCTTGGCGATCGCCGTGCTGATCGCGGCTTTGACCTGCGCCTTGTTCGCGCCACTGGCGACATCGACGAACACGCCGTCGTCCTGCACGCCCGGGGCGTACTGCTGCAGCGTCGCGGTGCCGGTGACCGGGTTCTTGCCGATGCCGCTGAGGCTGTTGTCGACGGTGTTGATCGCCGCGACGGTGAGCGGGACCTGGGTGCCGTTGGGGAACAGCACCGTCAGCCGGCTGCCCAGGCCCAGGTGGTGGTTGTCCGCGTAGGTGGAGGCGACCATCACCGCTCCCGGCGCGGTGGCCGCCGCCACGGTTCCGGAGCGCAGCGTCAGGTTCACTACGCGGTCGAGTCCGCTGGTGGTGCCGAGCATGGACACCTTGGTCCGGCTGCCGTCGGCGGCGATCTCCGTCACCGGGACGGCCTGGGTGCGCACCAGCAGGCCCACCCCCGGTACGGCCTGGACGGACTGGGCCACCTCGGCGGGGAAGGGCTGGCCCTGCCCGTTCTGGACGATGAAGTCCGCGCCGATGGTCTTGTCGACCTGGCTGTCGAACGAGGCCCCCATCGATGAGCCCACCACCGACAGCGCGGCCACCAGCGCCAGACCGATCATCAGGGCCGAGGCGGTGGCGCTGGTCCGGCGCGGATTGCGCAGCGCGTTGCGCTGGCTGAGCGCGCCGATGGAGCCGAAGGCCCGCGGGAACCAGCCGCCGAGCACCCTGATCACCGGCCCGGCCAGCAGCGGCCCGGTCATGATCAGGCCGATCAGGCTGAGCAGGATGCCCAGACCGAGGTAGGCCGCCGCTGTCCCGGCCGCGTGCAGGGTGCCGGCGGCGGCCAGTGAGGCCGCGCCGAGCAACAGCACCGTGCCGCCGAGCAGGGCCCGCCGCCGCAGCGGGGCGCCGCGGCCCGGAGTGTCGGCCTCGCGCAGTGCCGCCATCGGCGACACCGAGGCGGCGCGCCGGGCCGGCAGGTAGGCGGAGACCGCGGTGACGATCACGCCCACCGCGTAGGAGGCCACCGGCGTGGGCCAGCGGAAGGCGATCTCACTGCCCTTCAGCTCCATCCCGACCCCGCCGATCAGTTTGATCAGCAGCTGCGCCAGCCCCACTCCGACCAGCAGCCCCAGGGTGGAGCCGACCACCCCGAGCAGCACCGCCTCGACCATCACCGAGCGGTTCACCTGCCGTCGGCTGGCCCCCAGTGCCCGCATCAGGCCGAGCTCCCGGGTGCGCTGGGCGACCAGCATCGAGAAGGTGTTGAGGATCAGCGAGATGCCGACCAGCACCGCGATCCCGGCGAAGCCCAGCAGCGCGTCCTTGATCACGGCCAGGAAGGTGCCCAGCTGCTGGTTGGAGTCCTTGGCGGTCTCGGCGGCGGTCTTGACGTCGTATCCTGCGCCGACCACCGGCAGGATCCGCTGCTTGAGGACGTCGTCGGAGACGCCCTGGGCGGCGGTGACGTCGACCGAGGTGACCAGTCCGGTGCGGCCGAGCAGGCGGTGCTCGGCGGTCGCGGTGTCCAGGAAGACCAGGGTGGCGCCGGGGTTGGTGGTGTTGAAGGTCGCGATGCCGGTGATCCGGATCGGGAAGCTGCCGGGGCCGGCGATCACCCGCAGCTGCTCGCCGATGGTCAGATGGTGTTTGCGGGCCGTGTCGGCGTCGATGACCGCCTGGCCGTCGCCGGCCGGGGCGCTGCCCGAGGTCAGGTCCACCACCGAGCGCGAGGTCGGCACCCAGTTGACGCCGATGGTCGGCGCTCCGCCGACCGAGCCGATGTCGTGGTTGGCCGCGTCCACCAGCACGATTCCGGACACCCCGACCCCGGGCCGGGCGGCGGCCACCCCCGGGACCGCGGCGACCTTGGCGACCAGCGCGTCCGACTCGGTGGCCACCGCGCCGGAGAGGTCCTGCCGGCCGGTGCCCACCTCGGTGTGCGAGCTGACTCTGACATCGGGGGCGGTGCTGCGGAACAGCCGGTCGAAGGTGCCGCTGATGGTGTCGGTGAACATCAGCGTCCCGGCCACGAAGGCCACCGAGAGCAGGACGGCCAGCAGCGAGAGGGCCAGTCGGCCCTTGTGGGCCAGGAAGCTGCGCAGGGTCGCTTTCAGCATGGTGCGTTCACCGTCCTCTCGTCAGTGGTTCTCGGGGGTTCCGGACGGGCCCGACGTCCCGGAGGCCCGGTCGTCGAGGCGTCCCATCCGCTCCAGCACGGCGTCCGCCGTCGGTGCGGTGAGCTCTTCGACGATCCGGCCGTCGGCCAGGAACAGCACGGTGTCGGCGTGCGAGGCGGCGACCGGGTCGTGGGTGACCATCACCACCGTCTGCCCCAGTTCGTCGACACTGCCGCGCAGGAAGCCGAGCACCTCGCCGCCGCTGCGCGAGTCGAGGTTGCCGGTCGGCTCGTCGGCGAAGATGATCTGCGGCCGGGAGGCCAGCGCGCGGGCCACCGCGACGCGCTGCTGCTGGCCGCCGGACAGTTCGGACGGGCGGTGCCGGAGCCGGTCGCCGATGCCCAGGGTCTCGATGACGCGCTTGAGCCAGTCGGGGTCGGTGCGGCGCCCGGCGATGTCGCCGGGCAGGGTGATGTTCTCCTCGGCGGTCAGGGTGGGCAGCAGGTTGAACGCCTGGAAGACGAAGCCGACGCTGTCCCGCCGCAGCCGGGTCAGCTGCTTCTCGCTGAGAGCGGTGATCTCGGTGTCGCCGATCCAGATCCGGCCGGAGGTGACCGTGTCCAGGCCGGCCAGGCAGTGCATCAGTGTGGACTTGCCGGAACCCGAGGGGCCCATGATCGCGGTGAAGCGGCCGCGTCCGATCGCCACGTCCACCGTGTCCAGCGCCACCACCCGGGTGTCGCCCTCGCCGTAGGCCTTGGTCAGGCGCTCGGCCCGGGCGGCCGGCAGCGCAGCCGTCGGCCCGGGCTCGGGCCCGTGCGGCCCGGGCGGTACGGGTTCGGAGATTGCAGGCATGACCCACCCCCAGTCGGTCCGCCGCCTGGTGTGCGGCGCCTGGGAGGAGCCTATGCGGGGCCACTGACAGTCGCATCCTCCTGCAGGACGCCCGAGACATGCGGGTGTCCCTTACACGCAGTTACGCGCAGTCAGGTGGGCTTTCCCCACGGGCCTCTTGACAGTGCCCTGGCAAAGGGCCACGATCCTCTCCAATGGTTAGGAAACTTTCCTAACCAGAATCGGCCCAGGAACTGAAAGGTCGTCATGGCGAAGACCCTCACACGCTCCGTCGCCCTCGCCGCCACCGCAGCCATCGCCCCCGCACTGGCCCTGCTCGCAGGCGCCCTCCCGGCCCATGCCTCGGGTTCCTTCCCCACCCACTACTCCGCGCCCTATCTGGAGCTGTCCAGCAGCAGCGCCGGGGACATGGCCGCGGACCTGAAGGCGAGCGGCGACAAGTACTACTCGCTGGCCTTCCTGATCCCCAAGTCCGGCTGCACACCCATGTGGGAGAACGGCAACAGCTCGCTCGGCGCGTTCACCTCCCAGGTCAACTCGCTGAAGTCGGCCGGCGGCAATGTGATCGTCTCCTTCGGCGGCGCGGCAGGCGGCGAGATAGCGCAGACCTGCACCTCCGTCAGCAGCCTCACCGCCGCGTACGCCAACGTCGTGAAGACCTACGGGATCACCCGGCTGGACTTCGACATCGAGGGCGACTACCTGAACAACACCGCGGCCAACTCCCGCCGCGACCAGGCCCTGGCCGCGCTGCAGAAGTCCAACCCCTCGGTGCAGGTGGACTACACCCTCCCGGTCGCCCCCAACGGCCTGGAGTCCAACGCCCTCACCCTGCTCAAGGACGCCAGGAGCAAGGGCGTCAACGTCAACCTGGTCAACATCATGACCATGGACTTCGGCGACGGCGAGAACGCGCTCAACGATGCCGAGTCGGCGGCGAACGCCACCGAGAAGCAGCTCGCCTCGCTCTACGGCACCAGCTCCTCCGCGACCTGGAACAAGATCGGTCTGACCCCGATCGCCGGGAAGAACGACGACAACGAGAACTTCACCCAGGCCAACGCGAGCACGCTGGAGACCTTCGCGGCCGCCAAGGGCGTTCAGGAGCTGGCGTTCTGGGAGGTCGACAGCTACGACAAGGCCGTGAAGTACGCCTACTCCAAGGTGTTCAACAAGATCACCGGCTGATTCCGGGAAGGGCCGTCTCCAGGCCGTCCCACACCCCGCCGAGAGCGGGCGCGAGACAGGAGCGGGCCGTGCTCCGGAGGGAGACACGGTCCGCTCCGTCGTATGACGGTCCGTCACCCGTCAACCCGGCCGGGAGGGCCCCCAGCAGCGGGGCCCCGGCCACGACCGGCAGATCGGCCAGATTGCAGCGGGCGGCCAGGTCGGGTTCGGCCGGCCAGGCGCCGATCACCAGGCCCAGCAGCGCAACGCCGCGCGACCGCAGCGCCTCGGCGGTCAGCGCCGTGGTGTTGAGCGTGCCCAGGCCCGCCGTGGTCACCAACAGCACGGTGCAGGCATGGCCGAGCGCGTCCAGCGCGCGCGGCACCTCGGCCAGCGTCGAGCCCTGCTCGTCATAGCGGACCAGCAGCCCGCCCGCTCCCTCGACCAGGACCAGGTCGTGGTCCAGGGCCAGCCGGGCCGCCTCCTTGGCGATCTGCTCCGGCGACACCGGTGGCAGACCGCTGCGTGCGGCGGCCGTGGCCGGGGCCAGCGGCTCCGGGTAGCGGGCGAGTTCACTGGTCGTCAGTTCGCCCGCCAGACGCAGGACTTCGTCCACGTCGCCGGGCTCCTCCGAGGTCACCCCGGTCTGCGCGGGCTTGAGCACCGCGACGCGCCGTCCCGCGCCGAGCGCCAGCGCGGCGACCGCCGCCGTCACCACGGTCTTGCCGATCTCGGTCCCGGTGCCGGTCACCAGCATGATGGTCATCGCAGCTCAGCCCTTCCCTGCGGCGGCGGCGACCCCCGCGCAGATGGCGGCCAGATCGTCGTCCCCGGTCACATACGGCGGCATGGTGTAGACGAGGTCGCGGAACGGACGCAGCCAGACGCCCTCCCGGGCCGCGGCGCGGGTGGCCGCGGCCACGTCCACCTCGTGGTCGAGCTGGACCACCCCGATGGCGCCCAGCACCCGGACCTCGCTGACGCCGGGCAGCCCGGCGGCGGGGGCGAGGCCGGCGCGCAGACCGGCCTCGATCCGCCTCACGTTCGTGGCCCAGTCCTGGCTCAGCAGCAGCTCGATCGAGGCGTTCGCCACCGCGCAGGCCAGCGGGTTGCCCATGAACGTCGGCCCGTGCGCGAGCACCGGGACCTCGCCGCCGCTGATGCCCGCGGCCACCTCGCCGGTGCAGAGGGCCGCCGCCAGCGTCAGATAGCCGCCGGTCAGCGCCTTTCCCACGCACATCACATCGGGAGAGACCCCGGCATGGTCGGCGGCGAACAGCGCACCGGTGCGGCCGAAGCCGGTCGCGATCTCGTCGAACACCAGCAGCACGCCGTGCCGGTCGCAGAGCCGCCGCAGCTCCCGCAGCAGCGCGGGGGAGTGGAACCGCATCCCGCCCGCGCCCTGCACCACCGGTTCGACGATCACGGCCGCGGTCTCGTCGGCATGGCGGCCGATCAACTCGTCCAGGTGGGCCGCGTAGCCGGGGTCCAGCGGGGCGTCGAAGCCGTCCGGGGGCGCGTCGGCGAAGATCTGACGGGGCAGCACACCGCTCCACAGCTGGTGCATCCCGCCCTCCGGGTCGCACACCGACATGGGGTGGAAGGTGTCGCCGTGGTAGCCGCCGCGCCAGGTCAGCAGTCGCTGCTTGGCCGGGCGGCCGACCGAGCGCCAGTACTGCAGGCACATCTTCGCCGCGACCTCGACCGCGACCGAGCCCGAGTCGGCCAGGAAGACATGGCGCAGCGGCTCCGGGGTGATCTCCACCAGCCGGGCCGCCAGCCGCACCGCCGGCTCATGGGTGAGGCCGCCGAACATCACATGGCTCATCCGGCCCAGCTGGTCGCGGACCGCCTCGTCCAGCGCCGGGTGGCGGTAGCCGTGGATCGCCGACCACCACGAGGACATGCCGTCGACCAGCTCGTCCCGGCCCTCGACCGGCTGCGCCATCCGCAGCCGCACGCCCTGCGCGGACTCGACCGCGAACGGGGGGACGGCGGCCGGCATCGCGCCGTAGGGGTGCCAGACGTGCGCGCGGTCCAGCGCGAGCAGCTGCTCGGTGTCGCCGGGGTTGAACGGCGTCACGGGGTGAGCAGTCACGCGTTCGGGGGCAGGTCGGTGCCCGCGCCCCGGCGGCGGACCGAGACCAGGTCCCGGCGGCGGTCGGAAAGCTGCTCGGGCAGGGCTCCGTCTGCGGCAGGGGCCGCGTCGTCCTCGGTCGGTTCGGCGGCGGCCGACTCGCGGTCGCGGGCCAGGGTCTTCTCGTCCGAGCCCTCCACCACGAAGCCCGCGTCCGCGATCATGTCCAGGTCGGCCTGGCCGGCCTGGCCCTCGCTGGTCAGGTAGTCGCCCAGGAAGATGGAGTTCACCAGGTGCAGCGCCAGCGGCTGCAGGCTGCGCAGATGCACCTCGCGGCCGCCCGCGAGCCGGACCTCGATGTCCGGGCAGACGAAGCGGACCATGGCCAGGATGCGCAGGCAGCGCTGCGGAGTGAGGTTCCACTCCTTCGCCAGCGGGGTGCCCTCGAACGGGATCAGGAAGTTCACCGGCACCGAGTCGGGGTTCAGCGCCCGCAGCGCGAACACCACGTCCACCAGGTCGGCGTCGCTCTCGCCCATGCCCGCGATCAGCCCCGAGCAGGCGGACAGCCCGGCGGCCTGCGCCTGCTGCACCGTGTCCACCCGGTCGGCGAAGGTGTGGGTGGAGCAGATGTCGGTGTAGGTGTCCTCGGAGGTGTTGAGGTTGTGGTTGTAGGCGTGCACCCCGGCGTCGCGCAGCCGTTCGGCCTGGCCCTCGGAGAGCAGCCCGAGGCAGGCGCAGATCTCGACCTCTTCGTTCTCGGCCTTGATCGCCGAGACGGTGTCGGCGACCCGCTCCACGTCCCGGTCGGTCGGACCGCGGCCGCTGGCGACCAGGCAGACCCGCTTGGCGCCGCCGGCCAGCCCCGCCTTCGCGGCCGCGGCCGCCTGGTCCGGCTTCAGCCAGGTGTACTTCAGGATCTCGGCCTTGGACCCGAGCCGCTGCGAGCAGTAGCCGCAGTCCTCGGGGCACAGTCCGCTCTTCAGGTTGACCAGGTAGTTGAGCTTCACCCGGCGGCCGAACCACTGGCGGCGCACCCGGCCGGCTGCGGCCACCACGTCCAGCAGGTCCTCGTCCGGGGTGGCGAGCACGGCCAGCGCCTCCTCCCGGGTCGGGAGTTCGCGGCGCAGGCCCTTGGCGACGAGGGTTTCGAGCAGATCCATGGTGGTGATCCTGCCTGGCGGGAGGGGACCGCCGCCACTGCGGAACCCGCCAGAAGATCGCCGTGAGGATTGGTCCCGAGGTGACAGAACCACACAGTTGCACCGTTGGAGCAGCGAAAACACCTGTCGCCCGCACCCCCTGATCACCGCCGAGGGGGACCCCATACACTCTTCCGCATGACCACGACGGGGGAGCAGCCGGGGGCACGCCAGAACACGCCCCAGGCCCGGTCGTCGACCCATCGGCGCCGACGCCGCAGCTCTCGGCAGTGGGTGCTGGTCGGCGTCCTCGTGGTGGCCGCGGCGGGGGCCACCTGGGCCGAGGTGCAGTACCTGGGCCCCTCGCGCCTGGACCAGCAGGCGGCGGCCGACGGGATCTCCCAGGACTCCGCGGGACAGCAGGGCGGGACGGCCGCTTCGGGCAGCGAGGCCGACGCCAACCTGGTCGACTTCCTCCTGCCGAAGAAGATCAGCTACCCGGTCACCTCGACCAGCCCGCAGGGCTACCAGGCAACCCGGTACGCCGTGCTCGACCAGCCCAAGGGGCCCTGCGGCCCGGCCTTCGCCGCATCCGCTCCGGCGGCCGCGACGGCGCACTGCACCGGGTTCCTGACGGCCGATTACGTGCGGGACGGCAAGCCGGCGGTGTACTCCTCGGTGACGGTCCTCTACTACCCGGACCGCACGGCGGCGACCCGCGCCGCGCATGCCCTCTCCGCCGGGCAGACCGCCCAGGCCGCGCTCCTGTTCCGGCAGCCGGGCCAGGGGCTCGCGGCGACCGTCGCACAGCCCAGTACGTCCCCGGCGGTGTCGAAGTCGGCCACCGCCTCGCCGTCGGCGCACCCCTCCGCCTCTAGTTCGTCCGCGCCCGCCACGTCCCAGGACCCGGCGAACGGCGCCACCCTGGTCCACGTCGCCGCCGTCGGCCAGGCCGTGACGGTCGTCCAGAGCGCTTACCAGGACAGCAGCCCGCTGACAGCGGATCTGCAGACGCCCACCTGGTACCTCTCCTACACCCTGGCCGAGGCGCTGGCCTGGGAGCCGGGCGCCTCCGCCTCGCCCACGCCCTGAGCATCTCGCCCTGAGCATCTCGCCCTGAGGACCTCGCCCTGAAGACCTCGCTTCGAGGCCCGCGCGTAGGATCGGCGCCGTGGACAGCGAACCCGAACCCGATAGCGATGTCGCGGCGTACCGCGCGACCGGCGACCTTCCGGCTCCGCAGGCAGTGATGCCCGGACAGGCCGTGGCCGACTGCGTTCGGTGCGGTGAGCCGAGCGAGCACCCTGCCGACGCCCCGGGCACCCCGCTCTGCCCGCTCTGCGAGTGGCAGCAGGCCCAGCGGGGGGCGTGCTCCGGATGACGGTCGAGTCCACAGACTCCACAGGGTCTGTAGAGTCCAGCGGGTCCGCACAGCCCGCGGGGCCGTCCACCCGCCCGGAAGCCCCGCGCCCCGCGCCCTTCGACTGGCTGGACGAGGCCGCCGCCAGGCGCCGAAGCGCCGGACTGGTCCGCACGCTGCGCCCGCGCGCCGCCGACGAGCCGCTGCTCGACCTGGCGAGCAACGACTACCTCGGCCTGGTGCGCCACCCCCGGGTCACCCGGGCCGCCGCCGACGCCGCGCTGCGCTGGGGCGGCGGCGCCACCGGTTCGCGTCTGGTCACCGGCAGCACGGCGCTGCACGCCGAGTTGGAGGCGGAGCTCGCGGCCTTCTGCGGCGCCGAGGCAGCCCTGGTGTTCTCCTCCGGCTACACCGCCAACCTCGCCGCGGTCACCGCGCTCACCGACGCCGACACGGTCATCGTCTCCGACGCGCTCAACCACGCCTCGCTGATCGACGGCTGCCGGCTGTCCCGCGCCCGGGTCGCCCGCGCGGCGCACCGCTCCCCGGACGCCGTCCGGGCCGAGCTCGCGGCCAGGCCCGAGCCGCGTGCCCTGGTCGTCAGCGACTCGGTCTTCTCGGTGGACGGGGACGCCGCCCCGCTGGCCCGCCACGCCGCCGCCTGCCGGGACCACGGCGCGGCGCTGCTCGTGGACGACGCGCACGGCCTCGGGGTCCTCGGCCCGGGCGGAGCTGGCGCGCTCGCCGCCGCCGGGCTCGCCGGGGCGCCGGACGTGGTGACGACGGTCACCCTCTCCAAGTCGCTGGGTTCGCAGGGCGGTGCGGTGCTCGGTCCGCGCCGGGTGATCGAGCACCTGATCCAGTCGGCCCGGACCTTCATCTTCGACACCGGGCTGGCGCCGGCGGCGGTAGGCGCGGCGCTCGGCGCGCTGCGCCTGCTGCAGGAGCAGCCGGAGCGCGCCGAGCGGGCCCGCGCGGTGGGCCGCGAGCTGTCCGCCCGGCTGACGGCGGCCGGGCTGGACGCCTCGGTCCCCGACGCCGCCGTGGTGTCGGTGCGGGTGACGGCCCCGGAGAAGGCGCTGGCCTGGGCCGCCGCCTGCCGGGAGCAGGGTGTGCTGGTCGGCTGCTTCCGACCGCCGTCCGTCCCGGACCGCTGGTCCCGGCTGCGGCTGACGGCCCGAGCCGACCTGACCCCGGAGCAGATCGCGCACGCGGTGGAGGTGCTGGTCAGGGCCGAACCGTCACAGTGAGGACGGCGGTGTGGTCCTCGACGCCGGCCCCGGTGTCCTGACGGTCTGTCCGGAACTGGACGAACAGCCGCCAGTCGCCGGCCTCGGGGAAGGTGCCGCGGAAGGCGAGCCCCTGGCCGGGCAGAGGCGTGAACGGGACCAGGGCGAGATCGCCGGGATGAACGGCCGTCAGCTGCGCGGGCGCCCCGTCCAGCGGCTGCGGTCGGCCGCTGCCGACCGGCGCGTCCACGGCCAGCCGGAGGACGATCGGCCGGCCGGCGGTCGGGGTGCCGCTGAGGTGGAGGGTGAACCCGTCGACCGAGGCGGTGTCCGACGGAGGGTCGAGCGGGCTGGTCTCCCAGGCGCCCGGCACCTGGAGCTCCCGGCCCAGCAACAGGTGGGCGGACCGGCCCGGGGGCAGCCTGCTGGTGCTCGGTGTGAAGGCCAGGTAGACGCGCCAGCGACCGGGGTCCACCTCGCCCAGCGGCGCGCTCCAGACCCCTTCGCCGAGGTCGGCCGGGAGGACCCGGCGGAACCCGGTCAGATCCGAGCGGACCGCGTAGGCGCGGGCCGTGTCCGTACCGCCGCGGAAGGTGGTGACGGCGCTCCCATCGGGGGCCAGGACCCGGAAGAGGTAGTTGAGGGAACGGACGGCGCCGGTGGGCTGCTCGGTCACCGAATCGAGCCAGTAGCCCCCGGAGGTCACGGCCAGGCCGGCCGCGGTGACGGTCGGTCCGGCAAGGGCGGCCGGTCCGGCGGCGGCCGGGTCGGGCGACTCGGCGGCCGGGACGGCCAGGGGTGCCGGCGCGGCCGACCGGCCGGGGAGCGAGTGGCTGGTGGTCGGCTGCGCGGCGCAGGCCGCCAGCAGCAGTCCCGTTGCGGGGACGAGGCGGGCGATGGGGGACCATCGATGATCGGACATACCCTGCCTAACGCCGCCCATCGCGCCACGGCACGCCGCCGCCGTGCACCGCCCCTGGACGAGTGGCAGGTCAGCGGGGTGGGATAGACCCATGACCGACACCATTCGCTGGGGCATCCTGGCCACCGGCGGTATCGCCGCCGACTTCGCCCACGACCTGAAGCTGCTCCCCGACGCCGAGATCGTGGCGGTCGGCTCGCGTACCGAGGCCTCCGCCAGGGCCTTCGCCGACCGCTTCGACATCCCGCGTGCGTACGGGAGTTGGGCCGAGCTGGCGGCGGACGACGAGGTGGACATCATCTATGTCGCCACCCCGCACCAGGCCCACTACGAGGCGGCCGCGCTCTGTCTGGAGGCCGGGCGCGCGGTGCTGTGCGAGAAGCCGTTCACCCTCAACGCCGCGGACTCCCGGGCGCTGGTGGAGCTCGCCCGCAAGCGCGGGGTGTTCCTGATGGAGGGGATGTGGATGCGCTGCAACCCCACCGTCAGGAAGATGCTCGACCTGATCGCGGACGGCGCCATCGGCGAGGTCGGCAGCGTGCACGCCGACTTCGCCTTCCCCGGCCCGACCGACCCGCAGCACCGGCTGCGCAATCCGGAGCTGGGCGGCGGAGCCCTGCTGGACCTGGGCGTCTACGTGGTCTCCTTCGCGCATCTGGTGCTGGGCCGGCCGGACACCGTGATGGCCCATGCCTCGCTCTCCCCGGAGGGCGTGGACCTGAACACCGGGCTGGTCCTCGGCTATGACTCCGGCGCGATCGCGACGCTGAGCTGCGGGATCGTCGCCAGCAGCCCCGGCCGCGCCTTTGTCGGCGGATCGCTCGGACGGATCGAGGTGCCGCCGCTGTTCCTGCGGCCGGACTCCTTCACCCTCTACCGCAACAGCGAGGGCGACGAAGCGCAGCCGGAGGAGTTCGGCCTGCCGCGCACCGGCATCGGCTTCGCCCACGAGGCGGAGGAGGCGATGCGCTGCCTGCGCGCGGGGCTGACCGAGAGCCCCCTGGTGACCTGGCAGGACACCATTGAGGTGATGGAGATCCTGGACACCGCCCGCGAGCGGATCGGCGTCCGCTACCCGGGCGAGTAGTGGCCTGCTGCCGGCCCTCCCCGGGCGGCGGCTCCGGAGCAGCCGCCCGGGGAGGTGCGGGTCAGCGGATGCGGCCGTACCAGACGGCGCTGGTCCAGATCTTCTCCAGCTTCACGTACGAGCCGGTGTACGGGGCGTGCCAGACCTTCCCGCCGCCGGCGTAGATGCCGACGTGGTAGACGTAGCTGCCGGAGTGGAAGAAGACCAGGTCGCCGGGGCGCAGGCCGGCCTTGGAGATGTGCTGGACGCTGTTGTACTGGGCCTGCGCGGTGCGCGGCAGGGACTTGCCCGCGTGTTTGAACGCGTAGTACGTCAGGCCGGAGCAGTCGAACCGGTTGGGACCCGCGGCGCCGTAGCGATAGGGGTCGCCGTGCTTGGACGCGGCGATGCTCAGGGCTCTGGCCTCGATGGTCGCGGCGTCGGCGGGGCTGCTCGCCAGCAGGGTGCTGCCGGCGAAGGCGGCGAGGGTGAGGGCGGTGGTGACCCCGGCCCGCCGGCGCCGGCTGTTCAGCCTGTTGAGCCGGGTCGGGGCTGCTTCGGCGGGTGCGGCGTGTCCGGCCTGGTCGGCCCGCTCGGCCTGTTCTGGCGCATGGTTGAGCTCGGACGCAGTCATGCGTTTCCTTCCGGAACCGCCTACGAAAGGTCTCCCTGTCGGGTTCGGGCTCCGAAAGCTGCCCGGCCGCCGCGTGAGGTCACGCGCCGGCTTCACCCCAAGGGACGGTCGAGCCGTCCCGCCTTGATCGGGTCTCCCGCTCTCGCCTGTCAGGTGTGTGCGCACCTGGCGTCCGACCGGTGGCGAGACTCGGCGTCCGGCCGGACCGCCTCGCCACGGTGGCGAGGACTTCTCCGTTCGGCCGACAGTATTGGCACGTTTTTATGGGGTCTTCACGATCCAACGGCTATTTGTGACTCTTGTCACTTAGTGTTTCCAGTGCGTCAACAACATGAACGATCAGCGCTCCGACGATCATTTAGTGGGATTGTTCAGATGGGTTGACAAAAATCACAAAGCTCGCAGATTTATCGTCTGACCTGCAGTGATGTTGACCGGAATGTTGAATTCCGGGGTGATGATGCGCCATTCTGTGTGTCTGGTTCTCGTTCGTTCGGGCGAGGGAAATAAATGACGGAGCCTCGCATTCCGGCCGACTGGGTTCCGTTTATGCGAATGGTCTGGCGTGCGCACGACATTGCTGTGCGGACAGCAGAAGAGGGCGTCGGTGTGACGCGCCCCCTCACCGGAAACCCTTTCGTTCCGCTAACGTGTCGGCACACGATCCAGGCCCCGGGCGCGGATCGGCCGTGGCGGCGGCGGGCAGTGCGGCCCGTGTGCGACGCCGTTCGCGGTCGGTACCCCCGCCGCGCACCGGGAGGGTCGCCGGCTCATTCGCGGCACAAGGACGTGCCCGCGTCCCAACTCCCCAGGCAGCATGCATGGGACGCCCCGCAAGAGGTGCACGCCGATGAGACTCTCCCCGCACGAGCAGGAACGCCTGCTCATCCATGTGGCCGCAGATGTGGCCCGGGCCCGGCGCGAACGCGGGCTGCGGCTCAACCACCCCGAGACCGTCGCCATCCTCACCGTGCACATCCTGGAGGGCGCGCGGGACGGCCGTACCGTCGCCGAACTGATGGAGTCGGGGCGCAAGGTGCTCACCCGCGCGGACGTCATGGAGGGCATCCCGGAGATGATCCACGACGTCCAGGTCGAGGCGACCTTCCCGGACGGGACCAAGCTGGTGACCGTGCACGAGCCGATCGCATGAGCGCCGAAGGCGGGACCTCGGACACGCCCCTGATCCCCGGTGAGATCCTGCTGGGTGAGGGCGACATCGAGCTGAACCTGGGCCGTCCGGTCACCGTGCTGGCGGTGGTCAACGCCGCCGACCGGCCGATCCAGGTCGGGTCGCACTACCACTTCGCCGAGGCCAACCCGGGCCTGGCCTTCGACCGCGCGGCCGCCCATGGCAAGCGGTTGAACATCCCGGCCGGCACGGCCGTGCGCTTCGAGCCCGGCATCCCGGCCGAGGTCGAACTGATTCCGCTGGGCGGGCGCCGCGAGGTGCTGGGCCTGCGCGGCGAGACGAAGGGGAGCCTCGATGACTGACGCGACTGGCGCCAATGGCGCCAATGGCGCCAATGGTGCGTCCGCACCGCGCCCGGCCGCCGCGGCGGCGCTGACGCTGACCCGCCGCCGCTACGCGGACCTGTTCGGCCCGACCGCGGGGGACCGGATCCGACTGGCCGACACCGATCTGCTGATCGAGGTCGAGCAGGACCTGAGCGCGGGCGGCGACGAGGCGGTCTTCGGCGGCGGCAAGGTGATCCGCGAGTCCATGGGCCAGTCCCGGGTCTCCCGGGCCGAGGGCACCCCCGACACGGTGATCACCGGTGTGGTCGTGCTGGACCACTGGGGCATCGTCAAGGCCGATGTGGGCATCCGCGACGGGCGGATCGTGGCGCTGGGCAAGGCCGGGAACCCGGAGACCATGGACGGGGTCCACCCGGATCTGGTGATCGGCCCGGAGACCGAGGTGATCGCGGGCAACGGCAAGATCCTCACCGCCGGGGCCGTGGACGCGCACGTCCATCTGATCTGCCCGCAGATCTTCGAGGAGGCCCTGGCCAGCGGCGTCACCACGCTGCTGGGCGGCGGCACCGGACCGGCCGAGGGCAGCAAGGCCACCACGATCACCCCCGGCAGCTGGCATCTGGCCCGGATGTTCGCGGCGGCCGAGCAGTACCCGGTCAACTTCGGACTGCTGGGCAAGGGCAACACCGTCTCCACCGAGTCGATGCGGGCGCAGCTGCGGGCCGGCGCCCTGGGCTTCAAGATCCACGAGGACTGGGGTTCCACCCCGGCCGCGATCGACGCGTGCCTGCGGGTCTGCGAGGAGTCGGGAGCCCAACTCGCGATCCACACCGACACCCTGAACGAGGCCGGGTTCGTCCAGGACACCCTGGCCGCGATCGCCGGGCGCGGGGTGCACGCCTACCACACCGAGGGAGCCGGGGGCGGGCACGCGCCGGACATCATCACCGTGGTCAGCGAGCTCAACATCCTGCCCAGCTCGACCAATCCGACCCGTCCGCACACCCGCAACACGGTGGACGAGCACCTGGACATGCTGATGGTCTGTCACCACCTCAGCCCCAGCGTGCCCGAGGACCTCGCGTTCGCCGAGTCGCGGATCCGTCCCTCGACCATCGCCGCCGAGGACTTCCTGCACGACCTGGGTGCGATCTCCATCATCAGCTCCGACGCCCAGGCGATGGGCCGGGTCGGCGAGGTGATCATGCGTACCTGGCAGACCGCGCATGTGATGAAGCGCCGCCGGGGGTCCCTGCCCGGCGACGGGCGCGCGGACAACCAGCGCGCCCGGCGCTATGTGGCGAAGTACACCATCAACCCGGCTGTGGCGCAGGGGTTGGACGGCGAGATCGGCTCGGTCGAGACCGGGAAGCTGGCGGACCTGGTGCTGTGGAACCCGGCGTTCTTCGGCGTCAAGCCCGACCTGGTGATCAAGGGCGGGCAGATCGCCTGGGCCCAGATGGGCGACGCCAACGCCTCCATCCCCACCCCCCAGCCGGTGCTGCCGCGCCCCATGTTCGGCGCCATCGGCCGCGCCCCCGCCGCCAACTCGCTCAACTTCGTCACCCAGACGGCCCTGGACGACCACCTGCCCGAGCGGCTCGCGCAGGACCTGGGCATCGGCAAGACGTTCACCGCCATCCGGAACACCCGCGGTGTCACCAAGGACCACCTGTACGAGAACACGGCCAGGCCCGAGGTCACCGTCGAACCCGACACCTTCACGGTCCGCATCGACGGCGAGGTGGTGGAACCGCAGCCGGCGGCCGAACTGCCCATGGCCCAGCGCTATTTCCTGTTCTAGCCGATACCGGTTCCGGGTGCGTACATGATGAATCCAGCCCTCCTCGTCCTCGCCGACGGACGCTTCCCGGCCGGCGGCCACGCCCACTCCGGTGGCGCCGAGGCCGCCGTCAAGGCCGGACGCATCCATGACACCGCCACCCTGGCGGCGTTCTGCACCGGACGTCTGTACACCGCCGGACTCACCGCCGCCGCGCTCGCCGCGGCGGCGGCCGACGGCCGGATCGACCCGCTCGACCTGGACGGCGCCGCGGACGCCCGCATGCCCTCCCCGGCACTGCGGGCCGCCTCGCGCCGCCTGGGCCGGCAGATGGTCCGCGCCGCCCGCACGGTCTGGCCCGACCCCGCGCTGGAGCGGCTGGCCGCGGACCGTCCGCGCGGTGCGCACCAGCCCGTCGTGCTCGGCATCACCGCGGCAGCGGCAGGGCTCACCCCGGCCGACGCCGCATCAGCCGCGGCCTACGAGAGCGTCTCCGGGCCGGTCACCGCCTGCGTCCGACTGCTGGGGCTCGACCCCTTCCAGGCCACCGCCGTCCTGGCCCGGCTCGGTACCCAGCTCGCCGAGGTCTCGGCGCGTGCGGCCGAGGCGGCTGCCGAGGCCGCTGCGACGGGGGATCTAGATTTCCTGCCTGCGGCCTCGGCGCCGCTGCTGGACCTCTACGCCGAGCAGCACGCCGCCTGGGCCGTGCGCCTCTTCGCCTCCTGACACTTCTGATCTCTGCATTCTGCGTTCTGCGTTCTGCACAACAGAGGAGACCGATCATGCATCGCGACCACGACCTTCCCGCCGCTCTCCCCGGGGCCGAGCCCCTGCGCGCCGACGGCCACCGCCGCGCCCTGCGGATCGGCCTCGGCGGACCCGTCGGCTCCGGCAAGACCGCCACCGTCGCCGCACTGTGCCGGGTGCTGCGCGACGAACTCTCCCTGGCCGTCGTCACCAATGACATCTACACCACCGAGGACGCCGAGTTCCTGCTGCGCCACGCCGTCCTCCCGCCCGAGCGGATCACCGCCGTGGAGACCGGCTGCTGCCCGCACACCGCCATCCGCGACGACATCTCCGCCAACCTGGAGGCGGTCGAGGACCTGGAGGACGAGGTGGGGCCGCTGGACCTGGTGCTGGTCGAGAGCGGTGGCGACAACTTGACGGCGACTTTCAGCAAGGGGCTGGTCGACTACCAGATCTTCGTCATCGACGTCTCCGGCGGCGACAAGATCCCGCGCAAGGGCGGCCCCGGCGTCTCCACCTCCGACCTGCTGGTCATCAACAAGACCGATCTGGCCCCGCTGGTCGGCGCCGACCTGGGCGTGATGGACCGCGACGCCAAGGCGCAGCGCGGCGACCTGCCGGTCGTCTTCTGCTCGCTGGCGGCGGCCGACGGCGTCGCGCCGATCGCCGACTGGGTCCGGGGCCGGCTCGTCGAGTGGACCAAGTGAGCGGGGGGTCGTTGCTCGGGGCGCCTGTGCTCGGGGCGTCAGTGCTCGGGGCGTCTGCGCTCGGCTCGACCGTGCGGGCGGTGGCGCGGATCGTCGCCGAGCCGGACGGCCGCGGCGGCACCGCGCTGCCGTTGCTCACCGGGGACGGTCCGCTGGCGCTGCGGCGCACCTCCCACCCGGACGGCGGCGGCGCGGCCCAGGTGACGATCGTCGGCGCGATGGCCGCCCCGCTCGGCGGCGACAGGCTCCGGATCGAGGTCACCGTCGCGGCCGGGGCCCGGCTGCGGGTCACCAGCGCCGCCGCGACCGTCAGCCTCCCCGGCCGGATCCCGGCCCCCGCCCACTACGAGCTCGACCTGTCCGTGGCCGAAGGCGGAGAGCTGGAGTGGCTGCCGGAGCCGGTCATCGCCGCACAGGGCAGCGAGCTGCGGATGACGACCAGAGTGACGCTAGCGGCCGGCGCCCGGCTGCTGCTGCGGGAGGAGCAGGTCCTCGGCCGCAGCGGGGAGGCCGCGGGCCGCCTCACCGCCCGGCTGACGCTGCGTCACGACGGCCGGACGGCGCTGGACCAGCAGACCGACCTCGGCCCGGGGGCCCCGGGCTGGGACGGGCCGGCGGTGCTGGCCGGCCACCGGGCGGTCGGCCAACTGCTGCTCTGCGAACCGGCCCTGGCCGAACGGGCCGAACGGGCCGAACGGGCCGAACGCGCCGAACGGGCCGAACGCGCCGAGAAGCCGGCCACGGCCCGGTTCCTCGCCGAGGGCGAGGCGGAGGCCGCGCTGCTCCCGCTCGCCGGAGCCCCGGCGCTGCTGGTCACCGCCGCCGCCCCGGACGGCCTGCAACTGCGCAGGGTCATCGACGAGATGCTGTGACGGATAGGGTGCGGTGGTGAGCATCGAGATCGAGGAGTTCGAGCGGGTCCCGCGTCGCGCGGCCCGGATCCTGGTCCTGGACCCGGAGGGCGCGGTGTTCCTCCAACTCCACGACGACGTCGAGATCGGGCTGCACTGGGTGCTTCCCGGCGGCGGCCTGGACGAGGGCGAGGACGAACTCGCGGGCGCGCTACGGGAGACGGTAGAGGAGACCGGCTGGACGGACGTCGTCCCGGGTCCGCCTCTGTGGGTGTGGGAGCACGACTACACCCGGGCGGGCGTGCCCACCCGCCAGCGCGAGGTCATCTTCCTGGGCTCGGCCCCGCGCCGGGACCCGGTCGGCGATCTCGCCGAGTCCTTCGCCCACGACGGCATCATGACCTGCCGCTGGTGGACCCCGGACGAGCTCGCCGACTGCCCCGACCTGCTGTGGCCCCCGCAACTGGTCGAGCTGATGGCCGACCTCCGCCGCGAGGGGCCGCCGGCACACCCGACCGACCTGGGCTACGTCCCCAACAAGCCGCGCTGAGTGCCTGCTCCTGTCGCCGTACCTACGGGGATCTACAGAGCCTCGCCCATGGGGCCGAACTCCGGTTCCAGCGTCTCGGCCCAGTACGCGGCGAAGTCGGGTCGGCTGCCGTCCGCGTCGGTGAAGCCGTAGTCCTTGGACAGGTCCCAGGTGGCCAGCGCCCGGCCGCTCCGGGCCAGAATGTCGGGGTCGGCGGCGAGCGCGGCCACCGCGCGACCGAGGTAGGCGGGCGACTCGGACTGCGCGAAGTGCGGATCCTCCGCCGCGCCGTCGCGCCAGTTCGCCTCGGTCACCCCGAGCCCGTCCAGCATCGCCTCGGACCGCAGGAACCCGGGAGTGAGTGCGACGGCCGCGACACCGTAGGGGCGCAGCTCCGCCGCCTGCGCGACGGCGAGCCGGATCACCGAGGCCTTCGCCAGGTCGTAGAAGACCGAGCCGCGGTAGCGGGCGGAGTTCCCGTCGGTCACCTCGACGACCAGACCCCGGCGCCGCGCGACCATCAGCGGGAGCGCGTAGCGGCTGGTGATGATGTGGGTGTCCACGGCCCGCCGCAGCAGTCGGAAGCCCTGGTCGAGGTCCTGCTCCCAGATCGGATGCTCCCAGTCGCTGAGCGGGTCGCCACCCCACACGCAGTTCACCAGCACGTCGAGCCGGCCGTCCTGCTCGGCGGAGATCCGCTCGACCAGGGCGCGGACCTGGTCCGGCCGGCTGTGGTCGCAACGCACCGGGATACCGGCGCCTCCGGCGGCGGCGACCAGCTCAGCGGTCTCCTCGACGGTCTCCGGCCGGTCGAGATCCGACCGCCCCGCGGCGCTGCTCCTGCCGGACACGTACACGGTGGCTCCGGCAGCGCCGAGCTCGACGGCAATCCCACGCCCGCCACCCCGGGTCCCACCGGCGACGAGCGCGACCGCCCCGGTGAGGGGTTGGGTTGGGTTGGTCATCTCTCTCCTCTGGTTCGGGGTCCTATGGATCGTCGAGGCGTTTGGGGGGTGGGGTCAAGCTGGGTGGGCGGGGGAGGCGGGGCGGCATCCGTTGGTGGCGGGGCGGGGTGCGTTGTGCGGCCGAGCCCCCTTCCAGTGGCCGGGATTCCGGTGCGCGATTGCTCCCGCTGGCCGTCCGTCGCCTCCGTGGGGCACGTCGGTCGGTCCCGGGCTGGGGTGGCTCGCTCCGCTCGCTGGCCAACTGCGAGGGGCGGAGCGGGTGGTGGGGCGTGCGTCGCCGGGTGGCGGGCCGGGTGCCGGTGCTGCAGAAACCTTTCTTCGGGCCGGATTGCCCGTGCTGGGGGGAGTTACAACCATACTGGGGTGAATTACACCCATATATGGGTGCTGAGCCCCCCAGTGTGGTTGTAACTCTCCCCAGATGCCCCAATTGGGGGACGCACTCGCCCCGCCGCGCGCCCCTGGCGAGCGCTCCGCGCCGGACCGGGCCGCCCCGGCCCCTGTCGCGCGGCGGAGCCGCATCTTTCCGGGCGGAGCCCGGGAGACGGCGCCCAACTCGCCCCAGCACACGTTGCCGTTGCAGGGGCGGGGCGTCGGCGGCGAGGCCGTTCTGCACTTTGTTGCAGAAGGGTTGGTGGTCGGGCTACCGTGGGCCGACATCCCCGTGCGAGGAGGCTCGGTCGTGAGTGCGTATCCCCATCTGCTGAGGCCGTTGGACCTGGGCTTCGTCACGCTTCCCAATCGGGTGCTGATGGGGTCGATGCATGTGGGGCTGGAGGAGGCCGAGCGCGGGTTCGAGCGGATGGCTGAGTTCTATGCCGCGCGGGCTCGTGGCGGGGTGGGGTTGATGGTCACCGGGGGGATCTCGCCCAACGAGGAGGGGCGGCCGTGGTCCGGTGGGGCGAAGCTGACGACTGAGGCCGAGGCGGAGCAGCACCGGGTGGTCACCGACGCGGTGCACCGGGAGGGCAGTCGGATCGCGATGCAGATCCTGCACTTCGGCCGGTACGCCCACCATCCGGACCTCGTCGCGCCCAGCGCGCTGCAGGCGCCGATCAGCGCGTTCACGCCGCGTGCGCTCGGGGAGGACGAGGTCGAGCGGACCATTGAGGACTTCGTCCGTGCCGCCGAGTTGGCCAGGTTCGCCGGGTACGACGGTGTCGAGGTGATGGGCTCGGAGGGGTATCTGATCAATGAGTTCATCGCCGCCGGCACCAATCGGAGGACCGATCGCTGGGGCGGGAGCTACCGCGACCGGATCCGCTTTCCGGTCGAGATCGTGCGGCGGGTGCGTGAGCGGGTGGGGGCGGACTTCATCCTGATCTACCGGCTGTCGATGCTGGACCTGGTGCCCGGGGGATCGACGTTCGACGAGGTGGTCGAGCTGGCCAAGGAGGTCGAGGCGGCGGGGGCGACGCTGATCAACACCGGGATCGGCTGGCACGAGGCGCGTATTCCGACCATCGCCACGTCCGTGCCGCGCGGCGCGTTCGGGTGGGTGACGAAGAAGCTGATGGGGTCGGTCGGGATCCCGCTCGTCACCAGCAACCGGATCAACACCCCGGAGCTGGCCGAGCAGTTGCTCGCGGACGGGGCCGCCGACATGGTGTCGCTGGCGCGTCCGCTGCTCGCCGATCCCGAGTTCGTCGCCAAGGCGGCGCGGGGGCAGGCCGAGACGGTGAACACCTGCATCGGCTGCAACCAGGCCTGCCTGGACCACACCTTCAGCGGCAGGATCACCTCCTGCCTGGTCAACCCGCGGGCCTGCCACGAGACGGAGCTGGTGCTCACGCCGACCCGGACGCGCAAGCGCGTCGCCGTGGTCGGGGCCGGTCCCGCCGGACTGGCGTGCGCGGTGTCGGCGGCCGAGCGCGGGCACGCGGTCACGCTGTTCGACGCGGCGCAGGACATCGGCGGTCAGTTGAACACCGCCCGCCGGGTGCCCGGCAAGGAGGAGTTCGACGAGACCATCCGCTACTTCCGCAGCCAGCTGGCGCTGCGTCAGGTGGAGCTGCGGCTGGGCGCGGAGGTCGGGGTCGGGACGCTGCTGGAGGGCGGGTTCGAGGAGATCGTGCTGGCCACCGGGGTGCTGCCGAGGGTTCCGGAGATCCAGGGCGTGGACCACCCCAGCGTCGTGGGCTACCTGGACGTGCTGCGCGACGGCGTGCCGGTGGGGGAGCGGGTCGCGGTGCTGGGGGCGGGTGGCATCGGGTTCGACGTCGCCGAGTTCCTGACGCATGATCAGGACGGCGACTTCTACCGGGCTTGGGGCATCGACACCGGGTACGAGGAGCGCGGCGGGCTGCGGAGTCCCCGGCGCGGGACGGCGCCGCGGACCGTGCACCTGCTGCAGCGGAAGAGCAGCAAGGTGGGTGCGGGGCTGGGGAAGACCACCGGGTGGATCCACCGGACCGAGCTGAAGCACCGCGGCGCGGCCATGGTCGCCGGGGTGACCTATGAGCGGATCGACGACGAGGGCCTGCACCTGACGACGGCGGACGGCGAGCGGCAGGTGCTGGCGGTGGACACGGTGGTGCTGTGCACGGGGCAGGAGCCGCGCCGCGACCTGCATGCGGCGCTGCTCGCGGCCGGGGTCGAGGCGCATCTGATCGGCGGCGCGGACGTCGCCGCCGAGTTGGACGCAAAGCGGGCCATACTGCAGGGGACCACGCTTGCCGCCACCCTGTAGGAACCGGAAACAGAGCCTTCGCCGATGTCGCTGCCGCACGCCATCCTGACCGCCCTGCTGGAGCGGCCGTCCTCGGGTCTGGAACTGACCCGGCGGTTCGACCGGTCCATCGGCTACTTCTGGTCGGCCACGCACCAGCAGATCTACCGTGAGCTGGGGAAGTTGGAGCTGGGCGGGCTGATCGAGACGGTGCCGCAGCCGCCGTCGCGCGGGCAGCGCAAGGAGTACCGGGTGCTGCCTGCGGGCCGGTCCGAGCTGGTGCGCTGGGTGGCCGAGGGGCAGGACCCCAAGCCGGTCCGGGATCCGCTGCTGTTGCGGCTGCGCGCCGCGGCCGTCGTCGGGACGGCGGGTCTGGACGTCGAGCTGCAACGTCATCTGGTGGAGCACCGGCGGCAGTTGGTCGAATATCTGGAAATCGAGCGACGGGACTTTCCAGCGGACGGACCTGGCAGTGGTGAAGGCGACCGGTTGCACCACATGGTGCTGAAGGCCGGGATCGCCCTGGAGACCTTCTGGGTGGAGTGGCTGGCCGAGTCGATCGGCGAACTGGGAGGTGCGGACCCGAAGCCCGCCGTGACCCCGGAATCGTCGTAGGTCAGGGCAGGTCAGGTCGGTCGGCTGCGGCGCAGCGCCCTGCGCAGGACGTGCAGGGCGGACGGGACGGAGCGAACGGCGGCGGCCAGCGCCGGGAGCGGATCGTCCGCCGAGGTCCAGGCGAGCTCGTGTGCGCTCGGGTGGCGGGGCGGGGCCCAGCGGGGGTCGGCGGGCAGTTCGGCGGAGCGATGGCCGGCTCTGGCTGCCGCCCTGGCCGGCAGGTCGAGGATCTCGACGGTGAAGGCCCGGCCGTCCACCGGGGTTCCGTAGCCGGCCTCGCCGAGCCGGTCGTGGCGGGCGGTCAGGTCCAGGTGCAGGGAACGCGCCAGGTCGATGCCCCGGTCGGTCTGGAACAGCCGGAACTGCGCGCCCAGACGGGGGTTGAAGTCGAGCAGTTTGTGCCGGCCGTCGCGGCGGTCCAGGCGCCAGTCGAGGTCGCAGATGCCGCGGTAGCCGATGGCTCGGCAGAAGCGGGAGCTGAGCTCGGCCAGTTCGGGGTTGGCGACGCTGTAGGCGTACGCGGTGACGCCGCCGCGGGCCGGCCAGGCGCGCACCTTCACCCCGGTGAAGACCAGGTCCGCCGCGCCGTCGGGGTCGCTGCCGCAGTAGAGGTGGCAGATCCAGTCCTCGGAGTCGGCGGCCGGGATGTACTCCTGGAGCAGCACCCGGGGCAGCGTGTCGCCCCAGTGCCCGGCCAGCCGCTCCAGCGCCGCCGGGTCGTCCAGCACCGTGCTGGAGCCCACCGCGGGCAGGCTGAGCCGGTGGAAGGCGTCGGCGTTCTTGGCGACCAGAGGGAACGTCAGTTCCTTTGTTGCCAGCTCCAGTTCATCGAGCGATCGGGGAAGCCGGGAGCCGGGGGAGGGTACTCGGTGGGTGCTGCAGAGCTGGTGCAGTGACTGCTTGCCCGCCAGGGCCCTGGGCAGTTCGGGGGGCACGGTGGGGGCCGTCAGCACCCCGTCCAGCCGTTCCGCGTGCTCGGCGAGCAGGATGGCGGCCTCGTCGTCGGTGGGGAGGGCGACGGCGGGCCGGCCCTCGCGCTCGGCGATCCGGGTGGCGATCCGCGTCAGTCCGTCCAGCAGTTGTTCCGGGGGCTCTGCTCCGGTGGTGGGCCAGACGAAGCGTCCGCGCAGGTGTCGGGAGAGGGCGGCCGGGGTGCCGCGGTCCTCGGTGACGGCGTACACGGGGACGCCGACCCGCCCCAGGCTGCGGATGGCGCCGACGCCGCCGTGGTGCAGTGGATAACGGCCGATCTTCACTATCAGAATTGGTGTTCGAGTATCATAAACTCCGTCAGCGAACAGCGTTCTCGCCATGGCCCCCTGGTTCCCCTCAGTATCACGTGCCCCCCGAGGCGCGGATAGTCCGCTCGCGCCCCGGTCCATTGCAGCAATTTATTGGCTTTTGCGCAATCAGGTGCGTCGGGGGCGTTGGCAGAGAACCATATTCGTTGCAGGATGGATCGGCGACCACGGCTGGGCGGACCGAAGGACGGGACGACCGGGGAGGGTTGTGGCGCAGTACGGCTCAGGGGGGATTGTCAGTCATGGGCGGAAAGCCGACCATTGTTGTTATCGGTGCGGGTCCGTACGGCCTGGCCACGGCCGCTCACCTGGGCCGGCTGGGGCTGCCGGTCAGGGTCTTCGGCGGGGTGATGGACAGCTGGCGGTCCCGGATGCCGGCCGGGATGTACCTCAAGTCGACGCCGCAGGCGTCCAGCCTGTCCGCACCCGAGCCCGGCAACGGGCTGGGGGACTTCTGCCGGATCGAGGGGATGGAGCCGTTCGACGACTTCCACCCCATCCCGGTGGAGGACTTCGTCCGGTACGGGGAGTGGTTCCAGCGCCGGCTCGTGCCGGAGGTGGAGAGCACGCAGGTGGTGCGGGTGGACCCGCTGCCCAGGGGGTCCGGTGGGCTGTTCCCGCGGTTTCTGGTGGTCCTGGACAGCGGCGAGGAGGTGACCGCCTCCGCCGTGGTGGTGGCGAGCGGGCTGGTCGGCGCCGCCCATGTGCCGCGGCTGCTGCTGGAGCTGGCGGAGAAGGAGCCCGAGGTGTCCGGGCCGGTCTCGCACGCCTCGCAGCACGCGGACTTCGCTCGTTTCGCGGGGCGGCGGGTGGCCGTGGTGGGCGCCGGCCAGTCGGCGCTGGAGAGCGCCGCACTGCTGCGCGAGCGGGGCGCCGAGGTGACGCTGCTGGTCAGGGGCCGGCGCGTGGTCTGGGGCGGCCCGCCGCCGGCGGGCCGGTCGTTGGCCAAGCGGGTGGTCCAGCCGGACTCGCCGCTGGGCGAGGGGTGGTCGCATGTCGCGGTGAGCCGGCTGCCGTTGCAGTTCCGCCGGCTGCCCGCGGCCACCCGGCTCTGGGTGGTGAAGCAGGTGCTGGGCCCGTTCGGCTCCTGGTGGCTGAAGGACCGGGTGGACGGCCAGGTGCCTATCGCCACCGGCCGCCGGATCAAGTCGGCGCAGCTCAGCGGTGGCGAGGTGGTGCTGAGCCTGGAGACGCCGGTGGCCGCAGCCACCCGCTCCGCGGCGGCCGGGCCCTATGACCGGACCCTGGTGGTCGACCATGTGCTCGCGGCCACCGGCTACCGTCCGGACGTGGACCGGCTGGACTGGCTCGCGCCGGAGCTCCGGCATCAGGTGCGCCGGGTGCCCGGCAGTGCCTCGCCCGACCTCGACCCCTGGTTCCGCTCCAGCGTGGCCGGGCTGCGCTTCACCGGTCTGGCCGCCGCGCCGAGCTTCGGCCCGCTGATGCGCTTCGTCGCGGGGACGGAATTCGCAGCCCCCAGGCTCGCTGTCGGGTTGTCCTGAACATGTTCTGACGCCATGTCAGCGCCTTGGAATCCTGAATTCCCGATGTGAACGTGATCGAAAGAAGTCGTAAAGGGCCAATGGTGAGCATGTTTTCGGCCCCCGGCCAAAATATGCCCTGACTTATGAGTAATGACTATCGCGGGGGACGACCTCCGGGTACCGTCGTGCACGGCAGGGCGGGGTCTGGTGGAGTTCCGGTCACAAGCGGGGGTTCGCAGCCGAAGGACATCACTAGAAGCACATCACCAGGAGCACATCACCGAGGAGAACTGACGTGCCGTGGCCTTGTGCCGCGGGGGGAGCACAGGGGGAACCAATGAGTGTGTACACTGCCGGTCCGACGGCGGCCGCACATGCAGCTTCGCAGACCGACTCGACGACAGCCGCGACGACAGCAGAACGCGGCAGCAGCTCGGTCAGCCTGGTCGTCCCGGCCCGGAACGAGGCCGCCAACATCGCGTGGGTGCTCAGCCGCATCCCCGACTGCGTCGACGAGGTGATCCTGGTCGACGGCGAGTCGACCGACTCCACCCTGGAGACGGCGCGTGCCGTCCTCCCCTCGCTGCGGGTCGTCCCGCAGCAGGGCGCGGGCAAGGGGAACGCCCTGCGGACCGGTTTCCTCGCCGCCAAGGGCGAGTACATCGTGATGATCGACGCCGACGGGTCGATGTCGCCGCGGGAGATCCCCCGCTACGTCCACTTCCTGGAGAACGGCTACGACTACGTCAAGGGCTCCCGCTTCATGGGCGGGGGCGGCTCGCTGGACATCACCGCGCTGCGCCGGATGGGCAACAAGGCGCTGCTGGCGCTGGTCAACGTGATGTACCAGAGCACCCTCACCGATCTCTGCTACGGCTTCGTGGCCTTCAACCGCAAGGTGCTGGACCAGCTCGACCTGCGCTCCTCCGGATTCGAGATCGAGACGGAGATGACCGTGCGGGCCCTGCTCGCGGGTCTGCGGGTGGCCGAGGTCCCGGCGCTGGAACTGCCGCGCCGCACCGGGCAGTCCAACCTGCGCACCTTCTACGACGGCCACCGCGTCCTGAAGACCCTGCTGCGCGAGCACAGCGGTCGTGGTCTCGCCGACCCCCGGTTCGAGCCGGTGGAGGCTCTGCGGTGAGCGGCAGGCTCGTGCTCGACCCGGCCCGGGCCCCGATCGAGGTCGTCGACCTCGATCTGCCCGCGGCCGGCGCAGCGCCGCGGCTGTGCCGGGCCGGGACCGCCGAACCGGCACGGCCGACAGGCTCGGTGCTGGCGCTGGTCCGCAGCGCCGGACGTCCGGTCGGCCTGGTGCGGGCCGACCTCGGACCGCACGGCGGTGATGGAGACGCGGATCCGGCGGCCGTGCTCGCGGTGCTGGCGCACCGTCAACTCGGTGCAGTGATAGCCAAGTCGGCCGAACAGGCCGATACATCCGATCCGGAGCCGCCGCAGCCGCTGGTCACCGTGGTGATCGCGACCAGGGAGCGGCCGGAGCTGCTGGCCCGCTGCCTGGAGTCGCTGGCCGTCCAGCGCTACCCGCGCTTCGAGACCGTCGTCGTCGACAACGCGCCCGTGACCGACGCCACCCGGGAGCTGGTCAAGGAGCGCTTCGCCGACTCGGTCCGCTACGTCCGGGAGCCGCTGCGCGGTCTGGCGTCGGCGCACAACGCGGGCGTGGCGGCGGCCCTCGGCGAGATCACCGCCTTCACCGACGACGATGTGGTGATCGACCCGGGCTGGCTGGACGCACTGGTCGCGGGGTTCGCGGACCCGGAGGTCGGCTGTGTCACCGGCCTGATCCTGCCAGCCGCGCTGCGCACCGCGACCCAGGTGCTGCTGGAGGCGCACGGCGGCTTCGGCAAGGGCTTCAGCGCCCGTCGCTACCAGGTCGCCGAACCGCCCGCCGACCAGCCGCTGTTCCCGTTCACCGCGGGCCGCCTCGGCTCGGGGGCCAACATGGCCTTCCGCACCGAGGTGCTGCGCCGGCTCGGCGGCTTCGACGCGGCGGTCGGCACCGGCACCCCCGCGAAGGGCGGCGACGACCTGCTCTCCTTCTTCCGCGCCGTGGTGCACGGCCACGCCCTGCTCTACCAGCCGGAGGCGCTGGTCTGGCACCACCACCGCGACCGGGTCGAGGATCTGGACGCCCAGGCCTTCGGCTACGGCGCCGGACTGGGCGCCTACCTCGCCGCCGTCGTCGTCAACGAACCCCGGATGCTCCCCGCACTGCTGCGCCGGGTGCCCGGAGGGGTGCGCCACGCGATCTCCCACACCGGAGCCGCCGCCACACCGGCCGACTGGCCCGCGCGGCTGATCCGGCTCCAGCGCCGGGGGATGCTCTACGGCCCCATCGGCTACCTTCGCAGCCGACGCCTCGTCAGGAAGGCGCAACGCGATGTCCGTTGAGACCAGGGCCGAACCCCTGCAGGGACCTTCCGGCAACCGGGCCGAACCGCTCCACGTCGTCCTGCGGAGACTGGTCGCCGCGGTGGACGCCGAGCAGGCGCTGCCGGCCTACCTGCACGCCGCCGGGGCCTCGCAGATCGTCGCCGACCGGCTGCAGGGCACGGTGGTGCGCCCCCGGCTGCTGGCTGCCGCCGGCACCGCGGCCCGCGGCAGGACCGGTCTGGCCGCCTGGCACGTCCTGCTCAGGGATCTCACCGTGGTCCTCGCCGAGGCCGCCGTCAGCGGCACCGAACAGGAGACGATCGCGATCCTGCTCAGCGTCCGCAGCACGATCGACGGGCTGCGCCGCGGTATGAGCGGCCTGGCCGCGAGGTGGCACTCCGGTGCGCTGATCCGCCTGCCCACGGGGTTCGAGAAGCACGGACTGGGTCCGCAGGACGCGCTCGCGCTGGCCGACGGCTTCGCGGGGCTGCGCCCCGACCGGGACCGGCCGCTGCTGGTGCTCGGGCTGCGCTCGTCCGGTGCGTACCTCGCGCCGCTGGTGGCCGCTGCTCTGGGACGGCTCGACTACCGCCATGTAGTCACCAGGACCACCCGGGCCGGTGGTCCGCTGCTGCCCGAGGAGCCCGGACTGCCCGAGGCGGTACGACGGGTCGGCGGCCTGGTGCTGCCGGTCGGCGCCCCGCCGCGCACCGGGAGCAGCCTGGCGACCGTCGTCGCCACGCTGGCCGGGATCGGCTTCGCGGCCGGTCGCATCCTCCCGGTCTACCCGGCGCTCGACGAGGGGGACCGTCCACCGGTGATGCTGCACGGCCACACCGTGGTGGCGCTGCCCGCGTCGCGCTGGGCGCACCGGAAAGGCAGAGACGAAGGATGAGGAGCTGAATGAGCATGCTGCGCCGGCCGGAGCGGCAGTCCGTGGAGCCCCGCCCGGGGAGACGCTTCCTGGGCGGGGACCCGCTGCTGCGCAACGGCGCCCTGCTCACCCTCGCCTCGCTGTCGACCTCGGCGCTCGGCGCCGGGTACTGGTCACTGGCGGGGCTGCGCTACGACGTCGCCACGGTCGGACGCAACTACTCGGCGATCTCGATGATGATGTTCCTGGCCGGGGTCTCCCAACTGAACCTGGCCGACGTGCTGGTTCGGTTCACCCCGGCCGCCGGACGCGCCACCCGCCGACTGATCCTGCTGGCCTACCTCGCGGCGGTCTGCACGGCGCTGGTCGCCTCGGTGGGCTTCGTGCTGGCCGCGCCCAGGCTCTCGCCCGGGCTGTCGTTCCTCCACGGCCCGCTGCTGGGAACGGTGTTCGTGGTGGCCACCGTCAGCTACACGGTCTTCTCGCTCCAGGACGGGGCGCTGACCGGGCTGCGCCGCGCCGGCTGGGTGCTGGCCGAGAACGCCCTGTTCTCGGTGGCGAAACTGGTGGCCGTGCTGCTGCTCAGCCTGGCCGCGGCGGTGTACGGGATCCTGGCCTCCTGGACGCTCGCCCTGCTGGTGTCGCTGGTCTTCACCAATGTGTACCTCTTCGGGTTCGCGCTGCCGGCCAGGGACCGCGCCGATGCGGCCGTCGAACCGGGTGAGGCGGTCGAACCAGTAGGACCGGCCGGCCCTCGGCCCGCCGATGAGAGCACCCGGGGCGTGGTCCGCTACACCGGGCTCACCTATGTGGGCGGGCTGCTCTGGCTCGCGGTCTCCAACCTTCCCCAGGTGCTGATCCTCAACACCATGGGCGCCAGGGACAGCGCCTACTTCTCCATCAGCTGGGTGATCACCACCATGCTCTACGTGGTGAGCACCAATATGGGCTCCTCGCTGGTGGTCGAGTCGGCCGGCGACCCGGAGCGGCTCGGCCAGGCGGTACGCAAGGTGCTGCGCAGCACCGGTGTGCTGCTGCTCGGCGCGATCGTCCTGCTGATCCTGGCCGCGCCGCTGGTGCTGCGGCTGTTCGGCCCCGACTACCCCCGGCACGCCACCACCCTGCTGCGACTGCTCGCGCTCTCGGCCCTGCCCAACCTGGTCACCGCGACGGCGCTGGCCTCGTTCCGGGTGCACCGCCGGCTGGGCCTGTTCGTGCTGGTGTACGCGGTGCTGTGCGCCGGGATCTTCGGGCTGTGCATCGTGCTGGTGCACCGGATGGGGCTGGCCGGCATGGGTCTGGCCTACCTGCTGGCGCAACTCGCCGTGGCCGGGACGCTGCTGGTGTTCCGCGGCGGCTGGATGCCGGAACCATCGGCGCCGGCGCCGGCACCGGCGCCCGAGAGCATGGAGACGGCGGAGGGGGCCAAGCGATGAGTGCGCGGACGGGCACGGCCGGGGCGCGGATCCCGGCGGCGGAGCGGATCCCGGTGCTGCTGTACCACGCGGTGACGGACGATCCGCCGGGCTGGATCGCGCCGCTGACGGTACGTCCGTCGGTGTTCGCGGCGCAGCTGGACGCCATCGTGGACAGCGGCCGCACTCCGCTCACGGCCACCGGCCTGGCGGACGCGCTGGCCGGCCGCCGGTCCCTGCCCGAGCGTCCCGTGGTGATCACCATCGACGACGGCTTCGCCGACCTGCCGCGCTCCACCGCGCCCGAGCTGGCGCGGCGCGGGCTCACCGCGACCGCCTACCTCACCACCGGCGCCATCGGGCTGCACGGGACGGACAGCGGCTGCCTGCTGCCCGAGGCAGCGATGATGACGGTGGATCAGGTGAAGGAGACCGCCGACCACGGCATCGAGATCGGCGCGCACACGATCACCCACCCGCAGCTGGACACCCTTCCCCGAGCCGCGGTGCGGCGTGAACTGACGGTGCCCAAGGCCGCTTTGGAGGACCTGCTGGGCCTGCCGGTGCCCGCCTTCGCCTATCCGCACGGCTACAGCAGCCGATCGGTGCGGCGCCTGGTGCGGGCGGCCGGCTACAGCTCGGCGACGGCGGTCAGGGACGCACTCAGCTCCACCCGGGACGAGCCCTACCGGATCGCCAGGATCATGCTGCGGGCCGACGACACCGCGGCGGACGTCGAGGCCTGGCTGCGCGGCGCCTCGGCGCCGGTCGCCCCCTACCCGGACCAGCTGCGGACGGTCGGCTGGCGCTGGTACCGGCGCGGCCGACGGCTGGTCCGGGGAACCCGCTTCGCCGGCTGAGCTGGCGGAGTGCTGAGCTAATGGAGTAACGGTTGGTGGAAGTAGGGGTCCTGACCGGCCGCGGCGAAGCCGGCCAGGGCCGGGGCCCGGTCCAGGGACAGGTCGCAGTCGGGCCCCGGCACACTGGAGTCCCACTGCACCACAGCCCGCACACCCGGCAGTTGCTGCCGCACCACCTGCGGCACCTGCTGGTACCACTGCTGTTGTGCGCCCGGGCGGGCCGGGTCGGCGGCCGTGCCGTACTCGGCCAGCATCAGCGGTTTGGTCGCGGAGATGTTCGTCCGCAGCCAGGTGTAGCTGGGCAGTTGGGTCTGCGCGAAGCTCTCCCAGGTGGGGACGGACTTGCAGCGGTAGTAGTTGTACTGGTCGTAGCCGATCCAGTCGACATAGGAGTCGCCCGGGTAGAGCGCCTTCATCAGCGCCTGGTGCGGCGGGTAGCCGGTCACGGTCCAGACCCAGATCGCGTTGGTGACCCCGAGCTGCTGGAACCGGTCGTGCAGGTGCCGGTAGGCGGCCACGAACTGGGCCGGGGTCCCGTCCGCCGGGGTGCGGGCGTCCATCTCCTGGTCGAAGGCCAGCAGCACCGGCCTGCCGTAGGCCTTGATCCGCTCGGCCTGCGGGTCGACGACCGTGGCGTCGTAGTCCCCTGCGGCGATCTTCGCCCAGCCCAGGTGCTGGTTCGGGGTCTGCCCGGTGTCGTCCCAGACGTCGGACTCCCAGGAGAGCATCAGCATCCGGCTCGCGCCGAGCGACTGCTCGTCGGCGGTGAGCAGCTGGCCGTCGGTGCCGGTGCCCATGTCGTGGTAGGTGTACACGAGGTCGAGCCGGCGGCCGATCTTCTGCTCGAAGGACCGCACCGCCGCGGCCTCCCCCTGGGACCCCGGCGGGACGTAGGCGCCCCACCAGGCCCCGCACGGGGGCACCAGCAGCCGGGACGCGGCGCAGGACGATCCGTTGCCGTCGCGCAGCGTCTGGGCCAGCAGCAGCGACAGCAGGAGCAGCAGCGCGACCACGCCCGCGAGAACTCTGGGGGACTGGAGCAGCGCCCGGGTCGGCGGCCTGCTCACCCGGTGTCCACCGGTGCGGCCCTGGTCGGCAGCAGGGCGGTGACCGTGGTGAGTGTCGCGAGGACGATCAGGGTGTGTGATCCGGTGAAGCGGCTCGCCAGCATCAGCGCCGTCGCGCTGACCACCAGCGCCGACAGGCCGGTCATGACCACCAGCAGCCCGGCCTCGGCCGCCCCGCCCCGGGTGGGACGCAGCGCCCGGAGCGCCGCCGCCCCCGGGCAGAGCAGGACGAAGAGCAGCACCACGGCGATCCGCAGCGGCGCGTCCCGGGGGACCTGGTCCACGCACAGCAGCGTCAGCCATCCGGAGCCCGCCAGCAGCAGCCGGTACGGGCTCAGCACGTCGGCGAGCATGCCTCTCATCGGTTCACCGCCCCGGTCGGCACATAGGCGTAGACCTTGCCGTCGCTGTTCTGCAGGAGCAGCCGGAACGAGGGCGAGGCCGCGACGGAGGCTTCGATCCTGGCGTAGCTGCCCGGCGGCAGCAGCCCCTGCATGGTGACGTCGGACTCCTGGGCCCGGCTGAACAGCAGATAGGCGTGGCCTTTGGGGCCGGTCCAGGCCATGCCCCTGGCGATGTAGCCGGCCGGGTCGGCGAGCAGCGAGGGGAGCGGGATGCCGGTGTCGTTGGCGAGCCACCAGTAGGCGTAGTGGTCGTAACCCGCGTAGGCGTCGGGGAAGTCGCTGTCGGGGGCGACGATGTAGGAGCCGGGCGGGGCCTGCGCGATCATGGCGTCGACCAGGTCGACCTCGGCCCGGGGGAAGTAGGCGAGCCGGTCCTTGCCGGTGTAGCTGGGCACGAACACGGTGGCGAGCAGGCCCAGGACGGTGAGCGTGACCGCGGCCGCGAGCAGCGGCCGGGCCCGTCCGGGCCGCCACTCGGTGGCCGTCGCGGCCACGGTTGCTGAGGCACCGTCATCCGCTTTCGCGACCGCCTCGGGCCGGCGCCGCAGGGCCGCCGCGGCGAAGAACGAGAGCCCGGGGAGCGCGAACATGAAGACCCGGAAGATCATCTCCCCACCGTAGGAGTTGGCCACCACCAGCGGCATCGGCGAGACCGCGACCAGGATCAGCGGCAGCGCGGTCCGGCGCAGCGAGGGGTGCCGCAGCACGCCGACGACGGCCAGTCCGGCGACCGCCCCGGACAGGCCCCGGTCCATCCAGGAGACGATGACCGGTCCGGTCCCGGTGGGCGTGGTGCCGTACCCGGCCTGGGAGTTGGCCAGCAGATTGCCGAAGGTCTGCTCCATGGCCGGGAGTTGGAGTCTGAAGAAGGACAGCGCCGAGGTGGCGTCCCAAGCGGCCGGGATCAGCAGCGCCAGCGCGACCAGCCACCAGTTGCGGTAGCGGCGGGTCAGCAACAGCACCATCAGCCCCACCGCCAGGACCACCGGGGTCAGTTGGTGCGACATGGCGACCGCGGCGACCGGCAGCACCAGCAGCAGCAGCCAGACCAGCCGTTCCCGCCGGGGCAGTTGCGCCCGGGGCGGGGCGCCCAGCGGGTAGCCGGCGTCGGCGGCGCCGTGCCGTCCCGGCGGTGCGGTCCTGGCCAGGTTGCGCAGCGCCAGCGCCAGCACGCCGAGGTAGAGCACAAAGGCGAAGGCCTGCGGGGAGAAGTAGTCCTGGCCCACCCAGTTGCCCAGGTAGAAGATCCACACCGCGGTCCACACCAGCCGCCGGTCCCGGCTGAACACCTGGAGCAGCAGCACCAGCGGGACCAGCAGCAGCAGACTGGAGACGAAGGGGGCCCAGGCGGCGTAGGACAGCGCCCCGCGCAGGCCCAGCAGCTTCACCAGGGCGGTGTTGCCGGCGAAGAACCCGGCCCACTGGTCGTAGGGGGCCATCGCGGCCAGCCGGTTGCTGAGGTCCAGATGGCCGCCGTTGGCGCTGAGCCGGTCGATGATGTCGATGTGCTTCCAGGCCCAGGCGTACAGCGGACCCGGATAGACCAGGGCCTGGGTGGCGCGCTGCAGCAGGAGCAGGGCGACGGTGTAGCAGGCGGGCCACAGCGCGCTGCGCGAGGGCCGGTGCAGGGCGACGGTGAAGCCCAGGACGAGCAGCCCCAGTGCCGTCCAGAAGCTCCAGGGGAGCACGGCAGCCAGGCCGAAGCCGCCGAGGTCGCCGACCCTGGCCCTGGTGGTGGGGATCGAGTACCCCCACAGCGCGAGTGCGGCCGCCAGCGGCAGCGCGACCACCAGCTGGCGGGCCAGCTGACGCCGTGTCACAGTGCGGGCGGTGCCGGTGAGATAGCCGAGCCCGGTGAGCAGGACGCCGAGGACGATCGCGGCCAGGGTGCGCAGCGGCGGGGTTCCGCCGCCCGGGGGCAGGGCCCGTCCCACCGCCCTGGGGATCGTACTGCGCAGATAGGCCCGCTCGGAGGAGAGCGCGGCCCGGGCGCCGGCCATCCGGCTGACCGCCGCCTTGGACTGGCCCTCCCGCCAGCAGCGCGAGGCGAAGTAGCGCCAGGTGCCGCGCACCGCGCCGACATGGTGGTGCACCACCGCCTCCGGACGGTAGAGGATCACCCCGTCCGGGTAGCGGTGGCCGACCCGGATGCACAGCTCGGTCTCCTCGCAGCCCAGCGGCAGCGACCCGGTCCGGCCCAGGTCGCTGCTGAAGCCGCCGACCGCGTCGAATGCCTCACGGCGCAGCGACATATTGGCGCCGATCATGTTCCTGATCGGCGCGGGCTGTTCCGGCAGCCCGGTGTACGAGCAGCCCACCACCCAGTCGAACTCGCGCGGGAACCAGCCGGGCCGCCCGGCCTCCCAGTAGGGTTCGATCCCCCCGCCGACCCCCAGCACCGCCGGATCGGCGTAGCCGGCCATCAGTTCGGCCGTCCAGTCGGTGTCGGCGACCGCGTCGTCGTCCAGGAAGGCCACGATGTCGCCGCAGGCCCGGGCGATCCCGGTGTTCCGGGCCCCCGACAGGCCGGGACGGCCCTCGCTGGGGACGACCTCGACGTCGGGGAACGTCTCGGCGGCCCGCCGCTGGAGTTCGGTGTTGTGGTCAGTCACCAGGACCACCTGCTGCGCCGGCCGGACCTGGTCGCGCAGCGACTGCAGCGAGGCCGACATCACCTCCCAGCGGTCCAGCGTGTAGGCGCACACCACGACGGTCAACGTCAGTGCGTCCGTGTCGACCTGGGCGCCGGGTGCCCCGTCGTCCGTGGTCGTCGTGGTCGCTGGGCTTTCCGGTCGTTCCGCAGTTTCCGCGCTGAAGTCCTGCATCGATCGCGTCGTCCCCCCACAGGCCGCGTCATCCCCCGTACACCAGCATACGGAGCGGGACCGTCGGGAACGACCCGCTCGTCGAGGCTGTCGGATATCTTGTCAGTTTCCTGCGGTCGGGACCGCTGGGGCAGCGGTTAGTCTGACTATATGTCAGATAATCTTGTGGCTGCGGCCGGGGCCGGCCCGCTGGCAGGCGTGAGGGTCGCCGAACTGGGCGGCATCGGTCCCGTCCCGTTCTGCGGCATGCTGCTGGGCGACCTCGGGGCCGAGGTCGTCCGGATCGACCGGCCGGCCGCCGCCGGACGCCCCAGCCCCTTCCCGGTGCTGCACCGCAACCGGCGCTCGCTGGCCGTGGACCTCAAGCAGCCGCAGGGCGTCGACACCGTCCTGCGGCTGATCGAGGGCTGCGATGCGGTACTGGAGGGCTTCCGCCCCGGGACGGTGGAACGGCTGGGGCTCGGCCCCGACGCCTGCCTGGCCCGCAATCCCCGGCTGGTCTACGGCCGGATGACCGGCTGGGGCCAGACCGGACCGCTGGCGCGGCAGCCGGGGCACGACATCAACTACATCGCCCAGGCCGGGGCGCTGCACACCTTCGGTCCCGCCGACGGCGATCCGGTGCCCCCGCTCAACCTGGTCGGCGACTTCGGCGGCGGCGGGATGCTGCTCGCGCTCGGGGTGCTCGGCGGCGTGCTCAGCGCCCGGACCACCGGACGCGGCCAGGTCGTCGACGCGGCCATGACCGACGGGACGGCGCTGCAGCTGGCGATGGTGTACGGCTTCCTGGCGCAGGGCCGCTGGGAGGACCGCCGGGGCGCCAACCTGCTCGACGGCGGCGCGCCCTACTACGGGGTGTACCGCTGCGCCGACGGTGGGCATGTCGCGGTGGGCGCGATCGAGGGCCCCTTCTATGCCGCGCTGCTGCGGGTGCTGGGCCTGACCGACGACCCCGACTTCACCCGGCAGCAGGACCGGGCCGCCTGGCCGGTCATGCGGCGGCGGCTGGAACAGGTCTTCGCGGGCCGTCCGCGCGACGCCTGGGCCCGGGCCTTCGAGGGCCAGGGCGCCTGTGTGACCGCGGTGCTCTCCCTGGCCGAGGCCCCGGACGATCCGCACAACACCGCCAGGGGCACCTACCGCACCGGACCCGGCGGCGTCCCCGAACCCGCTCCGGCCCCCCGCTTCAGCGCCACGCCCGCGCCCGAGCCTGCGGCGGCCGTCCCGGTGGGGGCCGACACCGACCGGGTCCTCGCCGGGCTGGGACTTCCTGCAGAGGAGATCGCCGCGCTCAGGGAGAAGGGGATCGTGGGCTGACCGGTGGCCTGACCGGTGGCCGGGTCGGCTAGCTGCCGGCCGCCGCGGTCTTCGCCTGCTCGTACAGGCTCTGCACGGAGCTGTCGAACACGGCCGCGTAGGAGACGTCGTCGGTGTCGCCGCCCTGCTCGTAGCCGCCGATGACCCCGATCAGGGTGCCCGACCCGGTGCTCGCGTCGTAGTTCTCCAGCCAGCCGCTGCCGCTGGTGCCGCCGGGGTAGCCGGTGCAGTCGACCTGGAGCTGGGTGGAGCTGTAGGCGGTGCTCGCACAGGTGCCGCTGATCGCTTTGTCGGTGTCCGAGGGGTAGCCGGTGATCTGCACGGTGGTGTTGGTGACCCCGCTGGTGTCCAGGCTGTAGGCACCGACCACGGACTGCAGGCTCTTGCCGTTCAGCGGCTCCACGACCGCGAACGCCACGTCGTCGTCCTCGGACTGGTTGCTGGTCCAGGCTGAGCTCTCGATCACGTCGGTGATCTTCCACTCCCCGTACGGCGCGGTGCCGTCGTGGTAGCCAGGGACAAAAGTCGCGCCGCTGCCAGTGCCACTGCTGAGGCAGTGTGCCGCGGTGACGATCAGATCGCCGAGCGGGCTGTCCACCACGCTGGCCGTGCAGCTGTGGCCGTCCGAGATGCTGCCGGTGAAGATCGCACCGACCTGGCTGGGCTGCTCGCTGCTGGTCAGCGTGACGGACTGGCCGGTGGTGGTGATCGGCGCGGCGGCGGTGGACTTGCTCGCACTGGCGGACGCCGCCGCCTTGGTCGCGGACTTGCTCGCCGAGGCACTCGCCGTCTTGCTCGCACTCTCCGTCGTGCCGGTACTCGCACTCGCACTCGCACTCGCACTCGCGGTCGCTGTCGCCGCGACCCGCTTGGCCGTGTCGATGGACCGCAGCAGACTGACGCTCGCGCCCGCCGTCCCCGTCGTCGCGACGACGAGTCCGCCGCCGACCATGATCCCAGCGGTGATCCCCAGCAGGATCCGCCGTCGGGATCTGCGCCCGGAACGGGTCCGGGCGAAACGACTTCCTGGATCGGCGTTTTGCATGGGCTGCTCCTTACCTCGGTGGCGGAATCGACACCTACGGGGAGGAATCGCACCGGACAACACCACCCGATGCTGCGGCGCGGTACTGAGACGGCTGTGTGAACAAAGTGAGAACTCTCTGATGGTCACGGAAGCTCTGGACAATTACCTCTCCTAAAGAGCTAAAATCCAGGTATGGCCGAGCGCGATCAGGCAAAGGAAGCGAACGAGCTCGCAGAGCTCCTCGTCGGCGTCCAGCGGCTGATGCGCCGCAGGCTGCGGCAGGACCTCACCGGCGCCCGGCTGCCCGGCGCGCAGGTGGAGCTGCTGCGACTGGTACGGGGCCGGCCGGGCATCGGTGTCGCCGCGGCGGCCAGGGAACTGCACCTCGCCGGGAACTCGGTCTCCACCCTGGTCAACCAGCTGGTGGCGGCCGGCTACCTGGAGCGGGAGGCGGACCCCAGGGACCGCAGGGCCGCGCGGCTGACCGTCACCGAGGCGGCGCAGCAGCGGATGGGGGAGTGGGACGCCCGGCGCAGCGAACTGGTCCGCCGGCACGTCGCCGGCCTCCCGGAGGAGGACCGGGACGCCCTGGCCGCGGCACTGCCGGCGCTGCGCAGGCTCACCGAAGGACTGCACAACGAGCTGGAGGGGACATGACCGTACAGCTGCCCGAGAACTCACCCACCGACGAGGCCGGCGCGGAGGTCAGGGACGCCGCAGCCGTCCGCTGCACCGGCCTGGAGTACGCCTTCGGGAGCACCAAGGCGGTGGACAACCTGGACCTGACCGTGCACGCCGGTGAGGTCTTCGGCCTGCTCGGACCCAACGGGGCCGGCAAGACCACGGCGATCCGGGCCATCACCACGCTGCTCCCGGTGCCGACCGGGATGATCACCGTCTTCGGGCACGACACCGCCAAGGACCGGATGGCGGTCCGCCGCCTGCTCGGCTACGTGCCCCAGCAGCTGTCCGCCGACGGTGATCTGACGGGGCGTGAGAACGTCTCGCTGTTCGCCAGGGTCTACGACGTTCCGCGTCGCGAACGTGGCCCGCGGGTGGCCGAGGCGCTGGAGGCGGTCGCCCTCACCGACGCCGCCGACCGCCTCGCCGGGTCCTACTCCGGCGGCATGGTCCGCCGCCTGGAACTTGCTCAGGCGCTGGTCAGCGCCCCGCGCCTGCTGATCCTGGACGAGCCCACCATCGGTCTCGACCCGATCGCGCGCACCAGCGTCTGGGACCGGATCGACGAGATCCGGCACGCCACCGGGATGACCGTCCTGGTCACCACCCACTACATGGACGAGGCCGAGCAGTACTGCGACCGGGTCGCACTGATGCACCGCGGCCGGATCCGCGCCCTCGGCACCCCCGAGCAGCTCAAGGCCGACCTGTCCGGGGAACTGGAGGCGCCCACCCTGGAGGACGTCTTCCGCCACCACGCCGGCCAGGGCCTCCATGGCGGCTCGTCCGCCGACAGCAGCGACGGAGAGGATTTCCGCGATGTCCGCCGTACCCGCCGTACCGCCAGCCGTGTCGGCTGAGGCCCCCGCCGAGCCCGCCTCCGCCGGACCGGGCTTCTCGCTGTCGCTGCTGCTGGTGCCGCCGCGGCCGCGCACCGGCTGGCAGCTGATACCGGCCAGGGTCCTGGCCATGTGCATCGTGGAGCTGCAGAAGCTGCGCCACGACCGCACCGAGCTCTACACCCGGGCGGTGCAGCCCGCGCTCTGGCTGCTGATCTTCGGCGAGACCTTCACCCGCATCCACGCCATCCCCACCAGCGGCGTCCCCTACCTGGACTTCCTGGCGCCCGGGATCATCGCCCAGTCCGCGATGTTCATCGCCATCTTCTACGGCATCCAGATCATCTGGGAGCGCGACGCCGGAGTCCTCACCAAGCTGCTGGTCACCCCGACGCCGCGGACCGCCCTGGTCACCGGCAAGGCCTTCGCGGCCGGGGTGAAGTCGGTGATCCAGGCGCTGGTAGTGATCGTCTTCGCGGCGATCCTGGGCGTCGGGATGACCTGGAATCCGCTGAAACTGCTCGGCGTCGTGCTGGTGGTCGTCCTTGGCGGGGCCTTCTTCTCCTGCCTGTCGGTGACCATCGCCGGCATCGTCCTCACCCGGGACCGGCTGATGGGGATCGGCCAGGCCATCACCATGCCGCTGTTCTTCAGCTCCAGCGCGCTCTACCCGGTCAGCATCATGCCCGGCTGGCTGCAGGCGGTCAGCAGGGCCAACCCGCTCAGCTACCAGGTGGACGCGCTGCGCGGACTGCTGCTCGGCAGCCCGGCGCACCTCGGCACGGACATCGCCGTCCTGGTCGTCGCCGCAGTGCTCGGCATCGTGGCGGCCTCCGCCCTGCTGGGCCGGCTCGCCAAGTAGGGAGCTAGCGGGGTCGCTCCTCGTGATCGGGCGCATCCCGGTCGTGACCCGCGTCGTTCCAGCGCGGATCGTCCCAGCGGGGGTCGTCCCACCAGTCGTCGTCGCGGTCCCTGGAGTTGGCCAGGACCGCAGCGACGGGCGGGATGACCATCGCGACCACGCACATGGCGATCGCCGCGCCGACCGAGTAGAAGCGCACGACTCCCCACGCCATGACGAACAGCCCGATGCAGGCGCCCATCATGACGAAGTAGCGGACGTGGCGCCGGTGAGCCTGCACATGTCCAGGTTACGACCGGAGCAGCGGCGATGCGACGATCCGACGGACGGCGTTGCGGCGCCGCGGCGCGCCGGGGGCGTGGCTGCTGCCGGTGCGCCCCGGATCGGACGTACGGTGTGACGATCAGTCGAACCGGCGAGCGGAACGGGGTGCCCAGGCGTGGCGGAGACCAGGCTCAAGAAGAAGCCCTACGAGCGTGAACTCTTCCGACTCCAGACCGAACTGGTCGTCCTTCAGGAGTGGGTGCGCAGCACCGGCGCCCGTGTGGTCGTGGTCTTCGAGGGCCGCGACGCCGCGGGGAAGGGCGGTGCGATCAAGCGGGTCACCGAGTACCTCAGCCCCCGTGTCGCGCGGGTCACCGCCCTGCCCGCGCCCACGGAGCGGCAGCGCACCCAGTGGTACTTCCAGCGCTACATCGAGCACCTGCCGGCGGCCGGGGAGATCGTCCTGTTCGACCGCAGCTGGTACAACCGCGCCGGGGTCGAGCGGGTGATGGGCTTCTGCACCGCGGACGAGTACCACCGCTTTCTGCACCAGTGCCCGATCTTCGAGCGGGGGCTCGCCGAGGAGGGCATCTATCTGCTCAAGTACTGGTTCTCGGTCAGCCTGGAGGAGCAGGAGCGCCGCTTCCGGGACCGCCGCGACGACCCGATGCGCCGCTGGAAGCTCTCCCCGATGGACCTGGAGTCCATCACCCGTTGGGAGGACTACTCGCGCGCCAAGGACGAGATGTTCGTCCACACCGACATCCCCGAGGCCCGCTGGCACGTGGTGGAGAGCGACGACAAGCGCAGCGCGCGGATCAACATGATCTCCCACCTGCTCTCCGCGATCCCCTACGAGGAGATCCCGACCGAGCCGATCGCGTTCCCCGAGCGCCCGCCCTCCCGCGGATACCAGCGCCCCCCGCGCGACGAGCAGCACTACGTCCCGGACATCGCGGCCGGCCTGGGCAAGAAGGACCGGTGAGCCGGCCCGCGGACTGTGGGCGGTAGCGGCGCCTCGATATTTACTAAGGCAGCTTGATAAGCTAGCTTTAGTATATGAGTGACGAGCTGGACACTGACGGGATCGCCGCAGCCCTGTTCGCGAGCGTCAGCCTGCTGGTGAGACGGATCCGCCAGGTTCCCACCGCGGGCGGCCTCGCCATGCCCGAGCGGCAGGCGCTGTCGCAGCTGGACCGCGGCGGTCCTGCCACCTCCTCGGAGCTGGCCCGACAGGCGCAGATCACCGCGCAGGCGATGGGTGCGACCCTCGGCGCACTGCAGGCACGCGGCCTGGTCGAACGGCGCCCGGATCCCGAGGACGGCAGACGGGTGATCCTGACCGTGACCGACGCCGGTCTGCAGGAACTGAGGAACAAGCGCAATGCCCGGGCCGAACTGCTCTCCCGGGCCCTCAGCGGCACGTTCACGCCGGCGGAGCTGGAGCAGCTCGCAGCGGCCGCACCGCTGCTGGAGCGGCTGGCCCAGAACATCTGACGTGCCCGGAAGACCGAGGAAGTGACCACCGATGACTGTTCCCGCGGTGACGCATGCCGCACAGCGCCCGGCCGGTGACCGCTACAAGTGGACGGCACTGACGAACACCACCGCCGCGGTCTTCATGTCCGCGCTGGACGGCTCGATCGTGCTGATCGCGCTGCCGGCGATCTTCCGGGGTGTGCATCTGGACCCGCTGGCGCCGGGCAACATCGCCTACCTGCTGTGGATGATCATGGGGTACCGGCTGGTGCAGGCCGTCCTGGTGGTCACCGTGGGCCGCCTGGGAGACATGTTCGGCCGGGTCCGGATCTACAACGCCGGCTTCGCGGTGTTCACCTTCGCCTCGATCCTGCTGTCCTTCGACCCCTTCGACGGCGGCCACGGAGCGATGTGGCTGATCGGCTGGCGGGTGCTGCAGGCCGTCGGCGGGTCGATGCTGATGGCGAACTCGGCCGCGATCCTGACCGACGCCTTCCCCAAGGAGCAGCGCGGCTTCGCCCTGGGCATCAACCAGGTCGCGGGGCTGGGCGGGATGTTCATCGGCCTGGTCGCCGGCGGGCTGCTGGCGGCCTGGGACTGGCGGGCGGTGTTCTGGGTGAACGTGCCCGTCGGCGTCTTCTTCACGGTCTGGGCCTACCGCACCCTGCGCGAGACCGGCAGGCGCGATGGCGGCGGGATCGACTGGTGGGGCAACCTCACCTTCGCGGTGGGCCTGAGCGCGGTCCTGATCGCGGTCACCTTCGGCCTGCAGCCCTACGGCGGACACACCATGGGCTGGACCAACCCCCTGGTCGACGGGCTGATCGTCGGCGGTCTCGCGCTGCTCGCGGCGTTCGTGGCCATCGAGAACCGGGTCGCCGCTCCGATGATCCAGCTCAGCCTGTTCCGCCTGCGGGCTTTCACCTTCGGCAACCTGGCGGGCCTGGCCATCTCGATCGGCCGCGGTGGGATGCAGTTCGTCCTGATCATCTGGCTGCAGGGCATCTGGCTGCCGCTGCACGGCTACGACTACAGCGACACACCGCTGTGGGCCGGCATCTTCATGCTGCCGCTGACCGCCGGGTTCCTCGCCGCCGGACCCGTCTCCGGGTACCTGTCCGACCGGATCGGCTCCCGGGGCCTGGCCACCGGCGGCGCGCTGCTCTTCGGCGCCAGTTTCCTGGGCCTGATGCTGCTGCCGATCGACTTCAGCTACTGGATCTTCGCGGTGCTCATCGCACTGAACGGGATAGCCAGCGGGATGTTCGCCTCGCCCAACTCCTCCTCGATCATGGGCAGTGTCCCGGCCCGGCTGCGCGGCGTCGCCTCCGGGATGCGGGCCACCTTCCAGAACTCCGGCACCGCCGTCTCGATCGGTGTGTTCTTCTCCCTCATGATCGCCGGTCTGGCGAGCAACCTCCCGCACACACTCACCAACGGCCTGCAGCAGCAGGGCGTGCCGGCCCAGGTCGCCACCCAGGTCGGCAGCCTGCCCCCGGTCTCGTCCCTGTTCGCCGCCCAACTGGGCGTCAACCCGGTCCAGCACCTGCTCCAACCCAGCGGCGTGCTGGCCCACCTGACGGCAGCACGGCAACAGGCCCTGACCGGACGCGAGTTCTTCCCGAACCTGATCTCCGGACCCTTCCACTCCGGCCTGGTCGTCGTGTTCGCCTTCGGCGCCGGCCTCGCGCTGCTGGCCGCGATCGCCTCCGTACTGCGCGGCACCAACCCCGCCCCGGCTCCGAACCTGCCGACCGAAGAAACCATCGCCGATGTGCAGCACTGCAACAACAGCGTCGACTGACGCGCCGTCACACCCGGCCCCGACAGCGGAATCCCGCTGACATCCAGAGAAAGAGCACCATGGCACTGACAACGATCGACCCCACGTCCGTACTGATCGTGATCGACCTGCAAAAGGGAATCGTCCCGATCCTGAGGGACGTTCCCGACGCCGCTCCGGTGGTACAGCGTGCGGCGCAGTTGGCGACCGCCTTCCGCCGACGCGGCCTGCCGGTGGTCCTGGTCAACGTCACCGGGCGGGCACCGGGACGTACTGACGCCGACCGGTCCGGCGGAGGCCGCGCAGGCGGTGCTGCGTTCCCGCCCGGCTGGTCCGAACTCGTCGACGAGCTCGATGTGCAGCCGACCGATCACCTGATCACCAAGCGGCGGCGCAACGCGTTCCACGACACCGGGCTCGACACGCTCCTGCGCGACCTGGGCGTCACCCAGGTCGTCCTCGCCGGCGTCTCGACCAGCAGCGGCGTCGAGTCGACCGCACGCGCGGCCTACGACTACGGCTACCACGTCGTCCTGGCGACCGACGCCATGACCGACCCCGACGCCGACGCGCACCGCCACAGCATCGAGCACATCTTCCCCAAGACAGGCGAAACCGCCACCACGGCTGAGATCACCAACATGGTCGAGGGGGCGCGATGAGTCTGCTGGGTCGAATCCTGAGCAGCCGCAGAGCGGGTGAGGTCCACGCCGCATGGAACCTGCCGCAGCTGCAGGGCCCCGACCTGCTCGGTGTGACGAGCCGTCACTTCGTGGACGGCGGCCCGATACCGCTGGAGCACTGCGCCAAGCCCATCGGCGGCCGGAACCTGTCCCCGCACCTCGCCTGGAGCCCGCCGCCGGCCGGCACCGCGCAGTTGCTGCTGGTCGTCGAGGACATCGACGTGCCGCTGTCCAGGCCCGCCGTGCACTGCCTGGCCCTGATCGATCCGGCGGTGGAACACCTCGACTCCGGCGCCCTCGCCGCTCGGCAGCCCGCAGCCGGGGTACAGGTCTGCCGCTCCACCATCGGCCGCGGATACCAGGGCCCCGCACCCATCAAGGGCCACGGCCCCCACCACTACACCTTCCAGCTGTTCGCCCTCGCCGGCGCCGTGGGCAGCGCCCCCGATGGCCCCGCACCCGACCGGGCACGGCCCCGCGCCCTGCTCTCCGCCATCGCCGCTCCCGTCCTGGCCCGAGGCCGACTGACCGGCATCTTCGAACGCTGACCACCCGGGACCGAACCAGCTCTACTGGGAACCCGCAGTCTGCACCCAGTAGAGCTGCTTGTGGCCGCGGGACTCGAACTCCTCGGCGGCGGCCTCGGCCTCGGCGTGCTCCGTGAAGCGGGCCACGACGTAGCGGTTGCCGTTGTCGTCCTGGCGCATCAGCACGAAGGCGGCCGGTCCCGGTTCCCCGGCAGGCGCGTGCGCCTCGATCCGGGTGAGGTGGCGGACGTTGTCGCGGTCGTCGGGTTGCTGGCTGGGCTCGCCGTCGAACCAGGCGTCGAGGATCTCCGTCAGCAGCGCGGCGGAGGTCAGCCGCAGGCTCAGGGCCAGCACATTGGCGTCGTTCCAGCGGCGGGCGCCGCCGGCCGTGTAGGCGTCGGTGCACAGTGCCGCCCGCACCCCGGGCACCTTGTTGGCGGCGATGGACGCCCCCGTCCCGGTCCAGCAGCACACCACGGCCTGCTCGGCCCGGCCCTCGGCCACGTCCCGCGCCGCGGCCTCGCTGGAGTAGGCCCAGTCGTCCCGTTCGTCGGGACGCAACGCGCCGTGCGGGACCACGGAGTGGCCCCGCCGCTCCAGTTCACCCGCCAGCAGCCGGGCCACGCCCTCGTCCATGTCCGAGGAGACGGAGATTCGCATGGCCCGACTTTACGTGCTGGGGAGCGGTAGTGCCGGTCAGCCCTGGGCGCTGAGGGTGAAGCTCTGGGAGACGCCGCCGGTGCAGGTCCACTGCTGCAGCCGGGCCCCGTCCGCGGTGGAGACGCCGGTGACGTCGAGGCACTCGTTGGCGCTGCTGCGGGGGCTGAAGCTGTAGCTCCCGTCCGCGTGCTGGACCGGCAGCCACTGCTGGTTGGTCCCGCCGCCGTAGGACCAGAGCTGGATCGGGACGCCGTCCCCGGTCGCGCCGGAGCCACCGGTCACGTCCCAGCCCACCGTGGCCGCGTTGCGGGTGACCACCTTGTAGTAGCCGCTGTCCGTGGGCTGGAACTGCCACTCCTGGTTGGTGTTGCCGCTGCCGCAGGTCCACTGCTGCACGGCGGTGCCGTTCGCGGTGGCGCCGCCGGTGGCGTCCACGCACTTGCCGCTGTTGGTGTTCGCCACCTGGTACCAGGCGCTGGAGTTGATGCCTCCGGTGCCGCCGCTGCCGAGGGGCGGCCAGGTGAAGGTGGCCACCGCCTTGGCCGGCAGGGTGTAGCTGAAGGACTGCCCGCTCTCGGAGACGTTGAAGGTGTGGGCGTTGGCGGTGTCGGCGTTCAGCACCACGAGGGCGGTCGACCCGTCCGGGTTGCGGAAGGCGACGTCCTCCACGTTGCCGCTGCCGAAGGTGTTGGAGTCCAGGCGCACCGCGCCCGGCTTGACGAACTTGCTCGCCTGCCCGAGGCCGTAGTACTCGGCGTTGTAAGTGGCGCCGCCGGTGCTGTTGTTGACGGTGACCACCCCGGTGCAGGTGGTGCAGTTCATCGACGGGCCGCCGCTCGGGTCCAGGGCCATGTTCCAGGTGACCACGGACTTGGCCCAGTTGCGGGTGGCGCCGATGATCAGGTTCTCGGTCTGCCAGTCCAGCGAGTCGGAGAAGGTGTTGGCGGTGTTGGCCGACTGGCTGCCGGAGCACTCGGTGAAGTACGTGTCCTTCGTCGGGAAGGAGTTGTGCACGGTGGTCTGCGCACTCGGGACGCCTCCGTAGCAGTGCCAGGCCACCCCGGCGGTGTACTGCGCGGCGGCGGAGTTGCCCAGGATCGTCGAGGGGAAGGTGGTGTCGTCCCAGTTGTGGTCGTAGGCCAGGATCCCGGTGCTGAGACCGGCGGCCTTGATCGCCGGACCGAGGTAGTTCGCGATCAGCGCCGCCTCGTTGCTCGCCGAGAAGGTGGAGCCGGGGTAGTTGGACGGCGAGTACTCGGGCTCGTTCTGGGGGGTGATCAGCGAGACGGGCACGCCGGCCGCCTTGTAGGCCTGCAGGAACTTCACCAGGTAGTTGGCGAAGGCCTGGTAGTCGGCGGTGTTGAGGGTGCCGCCGATCATGGAGCCACTGGTCTTCATCCAGCCGGGGGCGCTCCAGGGGGTGGCCATCACGGTGGTGGCCGGGTTGAGCTGCAGGGCCTGCTGCAGCAGCGGCAGGATGTAGGCGTTGTCGTGGGCGACGGAGAACTGCGACAGGCTCGTGTCGGTCTGCCCTGCGGGCACGTCGTCGTAGCTGTAGAGCGAGCGGGCGAAGTCCGAGGCCCCGACCGGCTGGCGCAGGAAGTCCAGGCCGATGCCTGCGCTGGGGTCGAACAGTTTGGACATGATGGTGTTGCGCTGCGGGGAGTTGGCGATCAGCCAGGCCGAGGAGTCGGTCAGCGAAGCCCCGAACCCGGTCATGGTCTGGTACGTGGCAGACGGGTTGACCGTGATCGTCTGACTGGCCGACCCGCTTCCGGCGGCGAAGGCCGTACCGGTCTGCGGAGCCAGCAACTTGCTCTGGTCGGCGGTGGTCTCCCAGACCGACACGGCAGTTGCGGCCGCCGTCGCGGCATGGGCCGCTCCCAGCCCCATGACCGATGCCGGAACCAGCGCGGCTGTGGCCAGCGACGCCGAGATGAACCTGATGCGGGACACGATGCTCCTTACTCAGCGCTCCTGAAACAAAATGAAACAATTCCTGGAACTCAACTGAAACAGAGCAAAGACCAGTTGGCGGAGAGCTGTCAATGCATCCAGCAAAAAGGCAGGTTCCGGAACCGTCGGGGCTGCCGACGCCTTCCCATGAAACGAAATGGTGTAACAGAACCCCACTCCAGCGCAGCGGACGCCGGTCGGCCCCTGGCCTATTCGGTCGCGTACATGCCATGCTGCAGGTGGCGCCCCGTCAACGCCCGGTGCGGGGCGCCACACACTTGTGCTGCCATGGCGGGGCCGGAACATGCGTCGGCCCCGTCGACGGGGGATGCGACGGGGCCGGGCGATCAGCGCTAGCTGACATGCCAACCAGTATGCAGGGTTACGGACCGACTGTCAGCCGAGTCACGAAAGAATCACGGTCAGGGTTCCGGTCGGGCGCCAGTAGTGGGCGCGCTCCTGCCGCCGTCCTGGGTTAGTCTCCCGGGGTCGGTGGACGAAGGGGAGTTGGGATGGCCGTGGTCGAGTTGCGGACCGAGCGGCTGGTGCTGCGCGGCTGGCGGGACGAGGACCTGGAGGCGCTGGTCGAGTTGGACTCCGACCCCGAGGTCATGCGGTACGTCGGGGACGGGAAGCCCAGGACCCGGGAGGAGGCGGCCGCAGGGTTCGACCGCTTCCGGGCGACCTGGGCGGAGTTGGGCTACGGACTGTTCGCCGTGGAACTCGCGGAGACCGGCGAGCTCACCGGGTGGACCGGTCTGGCGGTTCCCACATTCCTGCCCGAGGTCATGCCCGCCGTGGAGATCGGCTGGAGGCTGTTCCGCCGTCACTGGGGCCAGGGCATCGCCACCGAGGCGGCCCGGGAGGCGCTGCGCTTCGGCTTCGAGGAGGCGGGGTTGGAGCGGGTGGTCAGCATCTGCCATGTGGACAACGAGCCCTCCCGCCGCGTCATGGAGAAGCTCGGCATGCGTCAGGACCGGCTGACCTCCGTGCCCGCCCACGGCAAGCAGGTACGGGTGCTGGCGATCACCAGGGACGAGTACGAAGCGATCCGGAGCGTCTGACTGCATCCGTATCCAGGACGCGATCTCTGACCCGGGACAGCGAAGGAGGTGCGCACGCCGGTATTGCCCGGCGCGCGCACCTCACAGGTCTCCGCGAACGGTCAGTTGTGGCCGTACCGCTTCTCCTTCTTCCGCGCCATCGGCTGTGACGAGGAGGGCATCAGCATCGGCTCGGTGTTCTCGAGCGCCGGGTCCTGGGCGTACTGCCCGGGATGGGCGGCGGTGCCGTGAGTCTTCTGCTGCTTGCGTTCGCGGTTCTTGACCTTCGACATGGGATGTCTCCTGCATGGTCTCGGATGCACAGCACCCGCATGGAGCAGGTGCATTTCCACCGTGGCAGCCGTCGCGCAGTCGCGCATCTCGAAGCGCTACGCAGCGTTACGATCAAGGGAATTCGCGGCGGCGACTCTGGGATTCCGTTCGCCGCTACCGGGATCTATCGGTAGTGCTCCGGCCTTCAGGCCGAGGTGACGCGGATCGCAGGGCTTATCGCCCTGGCCACCGCGGCGCTGACGGGCCTGTGCTTCTGGCGGATCCGCGGCCGACTCGACTGACGGAGCATCACACCAGGTCGGGCGTCAGGATGTTCACGCCGAACGCGGTGAGCTGCTCGACGACCGCGTCGTGGGGGTCGGCGTCGGTGATCAGTCCGCTGATCTCCTCCCAGGGCAGGACGCGGTAGCGCGAAGCCGTGCCGATCTTCTCGGAGGAGGCCAGGACGTAGGTGTCCGCCGCGCGGGCGGCCAGGGCGCGTTTCATCGCGGCCTCCTCGGCGTCGCCGGTGGTCAGTCCCGCTTCGGGATGCACGCCGGTGACGCCGAGCAGGCAGAGGTCGGCGGAGACGTTCTGCGCGGCCTCGACGGCGGCCGCGCCGCAGGCGACCGCCGAGTGCTTGAAGACGCGGCCGCCGAGCAGGAAGAGCTCCGCCTGCGGATGGTCGAGCAGGGCGGCGGCGATGGTCGGGCTGTGGGTGATCACGGTGCAGGGCAGGTCCTGCGGAAGCGCGCGGACGACGGCGAGGGCGGTGGTGCCGCCGTCGAGGATCAGCGCACTGCCCGGCCGCACCAGCCCGGTGGCCACCGAGGCGACCTTCCGCTTGCCGTCCGGGGCCACGGTCTGCCGGGCGGCGTAGTCCGCCGTGGCCGGCGAAGCGGGGAGCGCCCCGCCGTAGACCCGCTGGCACAGTCCCTCGGCCGCGAGATCGCGCAGGTCGCGCCGCACGCTGTCCTCGGAGATCCGCAACTCGGCGGCGACGTCCTTGGCGACGATCTTGCCCTCGCGGGCGAGCAGCCCCAGCAGGTGGTCGCGTCGCTCGGCAGCCAGCATTCGCATTCTCTCCTGTTCTTGCACGTTTCTGCATGTATCGTAGCGCCCATGAGCGTGAACCCCCGCCCCGGCGTCGACACCCCCGACCACCGCGGCCGCGTCGGCCTCGACCGGGCCGGCCGCGGCCTGGACCGCAACCCCGACGTCGTGGTCCGCGACGTCGAGCTCACCTCCCAGGGCTGGCACGTACTGCGCCGCACCACCTTCGACTACCGTCGCCGCGACGGACGTTGGGTCACCCAGCGGCACGAGACCTACGACCGCGGCAACGGCGCGGTCGTCCTGCCCTACGACGCCGAACGCCGCTGTGTCCTGCTGACCCGCCAGTTCCGCTACCCGGCCTACGTCAACGACCACCCCGACGGCATGCTCATCGAAGCCGCCGCAGGCCTGCTCGACGCGGACGACCCGCCGGCGGCGGTACGGCGCGAAAGCGCCGAGGAACTCGGCGTCACCCTCGGCCCGCTCACCCACGTCCTCGACGCCTACATGAGCCCCGGCTCCGTCACCGAACGCCTGCACTTCTACGCGGCCCCCTACACCGCAGCCGACCGCACCGGAGCGGGCGGCGGCCTTGAGGAGGAGGGCGAAGACATCGAGGTCCTCGAAACACCCTTCGAGGAAACCCTCGCCATGATCCGCGACGGACGCATCACCGACGGCAAGACCATCCTGCTCCTGCAATGGGCGGCCCTGAACGGCCCCTTCGCCCCCACTACGGCACCCGGCCGCGTCGGCGTGGAGGCAGACTGGCGGGTATGACCGTCTCCCTGCACCACATCGTGGTCGATGCCGTCGATCTGCCCGGTCTCGCCCGCTTCTGGGCCGAGGTGCTGGACTGGCGGATCCTTTCCGAGCGGGAACGCGAGGTGGTGATCGGACCTGCTGTGGACGCCCCGGTGGGCATCTGCTTCATGACGGCGGCGCAGGGCAAGGCGGTGAAGAACCGGTTGCATCTGGACCTGAACCCCGGCCCGGGGGAGCGGGAGGCGGAGATCGTTCGGATCCTCGCGCTCGGGGCCAGTCGGGTGGAGATCGGTCAGCTCGGGACGGAGTCCTGGACGGTGCTGGCGGACCCCGAGGGCAATGAGTTCTGCGTGTTGCGCGAGAAACGGACGCTGATCGGCTGAGACACCGGTGGATCTTCCCGGGTGCGGACCGTGCCCGGGTCGCGCAGCCTGGGTACATGGAGAATCCCGACCCGATCGTCATCGTCCTCCCCCCTGAGACCGGCCCGGACGGTACCGGGCGCCGGGTCCAGCTCGGCCACAACATCGTGGCCCTCGCCGAGAGCCGGGCCGATGTCGAGAAGCTGCTGGAGATGGCCGGTCTCACGGAGTGGTTCGAGCTGGACCCCACGATCGTCGAGTGGCGGCTCGGCGGGCCCGACGACTGGCCGTCGGAGGAGACCGCGCCGGGTAGTTCCTGGTCGTCCGGCGATTCGTTCTCCTGAAAGGGCGCCCCGCATGAGCAGCAGCGCCGAGATCCAGGCGGACGTCCTGAAGTCGATCCGCAGCTACCTCAGCGCAGGCGCGCCCTTCCACCCGACGGCAACTGACCTGTGCCGGTTCAAGCCCTACGGTCGGCAGGACACCGAGCAGGCGCTGCGCGATCTCGCGGACGCGGGCACGATCGGGGTCGCCATGCCGCAGGGCAAGCCCCGGCGGGTGAGCTGGGTTGCGACCAACTGACCTCACTCACTCGGACCCCGGCCGCGATCAGATCGCGTAGCTCCAGACGGTGATCATGTAGGCGCCGTACCAGCAGCCGAAGACGATCGCCACGGTCAGGGTCAGCACGGCCGTGCGGGTACGGGTGCGGGCGATGGCGCGGGCGAGGGGGACCAGGAAGACCAGGGCGGGGAGCAGCAGGCGGAGCTTGGAGTGGTAGTAGTTGCTCTGGCAGAGCGTCAGGATCACGATGCTGGTGCCGTAGACGACCAGGGGCGGCCAGCTGCCGCGCTGCCAGGTGACCAGGGTCGCGCAGACCAGGGCGATGAGCAGGACGGCGGTGCTGACCGGGACCCAGCCGTCGCCGGTGGCCAGGGTCTGGACCAGGAAGTCCCAGATGGCCCGGCCGTTGTCCCACTGGGTTCCCCAGCCGGCGCCCTGGATCTGGAACCAGGCGTCGGCCCGGCCGACCCGCAGCGCCACCCAGAGCAGGTAGAGCGGGGTGCCGGCGCAACCGAGGGCCAGGGCGGCGAGCGGGCGCCAGCTGATCCGGCGCTCGCGCACCAGGTGCAGCAGCACCGCCACGCCCAGCGCCGCGACGGCGGCGACTGCGGCCGGCCGGGTCAGGCCGACGAGCAGGGCGAGCAGGCCCGCGGTGAGCCAGGCCCGGCGGTGCGCGGCGAGCAGCATCCCGGCGGCGAGGGCCAGGAACAGCGACTCGCTGTAGGACATCAGGAACACCAGGGACATCGGCTGAGCCGCGGCCAGCAGCACCACGGCGATGATCGAGGTGCGCCGTCCGTACAGCCGGCAGAACAGCAGCAGCACCACGATCAGCGCCGCGATCAGGGCGAGGTTGGCGGTGACGATGCCGGCCGTCGGGACGTCCAGACGGGTGATCCCGTGCACGGCCCGGACCAGCATCGGGTAGAGCGGGAAGAACGCCAGGGTGTTGCCGGTGAGCTTCCCGGACGGGTCGTAGCTGAAGCCGTGCGGGTAGCCGTGGGCGGCGATCTCCAGGTAGAAGCCGCCGTCCCAGGTGGTCAGCCGGTTCTGCAGGCTCGGGCCGCCGGCCGGGATCATCGCGGACAGCACCAGTAGGTGCGCGGCCGTCGTCACGGCGTAGACCGCGAACGCGGGCCACACCAGGGCGGCGATCCGGCGGACCCTGCTCCGGGACGGGGCGGCGTGCTGCGGTGCCGGGGCGTCGCCGGCCGCCGCGGCATCCGCTTCGGTGGTGCTGCTGGTCATCGTCGGCCGTGCCGTTCGGGTCGCGTCGGGGTCACCCCGCTGCGCGGGACGGCGCTCAGTTTTTCACATCCGGCCGACCGGGACGGGGAAGCCGGCCCCGAAACGGCCGGACGGAGATTTCACCTGATCGTGCGAGCTCGCCTCGACCCGGGGTCCTGCGGGGTGTGCACGACCTAGCGTGAGGAGAGATCCAGGTACGGATTCCACGTACGGATCCCACGTTGGGACCGCTCGACGAAAGGCCCGGCCCGCATGCCTCAGCCCTTCACGCTTCCTGACTTCTACATGCCGTACCCGGCACGGCTCAACCCGCACCTCGAGAGCGCCCGCGAGCACTCCAAGCAGTGGGCGCGCGACATGACGATGATCGAGGGGTCGGGGATCTGGGACGAGGCGACCTTCGACGCCCATGACTACGCCCTGCTCTGCGCCTACACCCACCCCGACTGCTCGGCCGAGGAACTGGCGCTGGTGACGGACTGGTACGTCTGGGTGTTCTTCTTCGACGACCACTTCCTCGACATCTTCAAGCGCACCGGGGACATGGCCGGGGCCAAGGCCTACCTGGACCGGCTGCCGCTGTTCATGGCAGAGGGCACGGATGGCACGGAGCCGGCCAACGCGGTCGAGCGGGGGCTGGCCGACCTCTGGGCGCGGACGGTGCCGTCGATGTCGGCGGACTGGTGCGGGCGGTTCCGCGAGAGCACCCGGGCGCTGCTGGAGGAGTCCCTCTGGGAGCTGGGCAACATCAACGAGGGCCGGCTGTCCAACCCGGTCGAGTACATCGAGATGCGGCGCAAGGTCGGCGGCGCGCCCTGGTCGGCGGATCTGGTAGAGCACGCCGTCGGCGCCGAGGTGCCGGCCCCGATCGCGGCGAGCCGGCCGATGCAGGTGCTGAAGGACACCTTCGCCGACGGGGTGCACCTGCGCAACGACCTGTTCTCCTACCAGCGCGAGGTCGAGGACGAGGGCGAGCTCGCCAACTGCGTGCTGGTACTGGAGAAGTTCCTGGGCTGCAGCACCCAGGAGGCCGCCGAGGCCACCAACGACCTGCTGACCTCACGGCTGCGGCAGTTCGAGCACACCGCGCTCGCCGAGGTACCGCGGCTGCTGCTGGAGAGCGGGATCGACCCGCGGTCGTCCCTGGACGTCGGGCTGTATGTGAAGGGCCTCCAGGACTGGCAGGCCGGCGGGCACGAGTGGCACATGCGCTCCAGCCGCTACATGAACGGCCACGCCGGGGGCGCGGACGGGGCCGGGGACGGCGCGGCCGACGCCGCGGCCGCACGGCTGCTGTCCGGGCCGCTGGGGATCGGCACCTCGTCGGCCCGGCTGCTCGGCTCGTTCGCGCAGTCGCTTCCGCATCGGCTGCGGCAGCACGGCAACGTCCCGTACCGCCCCGTCGGCCACCTCCCGCTGCCGGACTTCACCATGCCTTTCCCGCTGCGGATGAGCCCGCACCTGGACGCCTCCCGGGCGCACACCCTGGAGTGGGCCGCGCGGCTGGGCCTGACCGGCGCAGGCGGCGTCTGGACCGAGGACAAGCTGCGCGGCTACGACTTCCCGCTGTGCTCCGCGGGGATCCACCCGGACGCGACCCCGGAGCAACTGGACCTCACCAGCGACTGGCTGGCCTGGGGCACCTACGGCGACGACCTCTATCCGCTCCTGTTCGCCCGCGGCACCGACGGCGGAGCCGCCGCCAAGGCGTGCACCGAGCGGCTCTCCCTGTTCATGCCGCTGGAGCCCGACGCACCGACGCCGCCGCCGACCGGCCCGCTGGAGAGCGGGCTGGCCGACCTGTGGTTCCGTACCGCGGGGCCGATGGACGCGGAGTCCCGGCGCCGGTTCCGGGACACCGTCGAGTCGATGACGGACAGTTGGCTGTGGGAGCTCGACAACCAGCGGCTGAACCGCATCCCCGACCCGGTCGACTACATCGAGATGCGTCGCAGGACCTTCGGTTCGGACCTGACGATGAGCCTGTCCCGGATCTCGCACGGCCGGACGGTCCCGCCCGAGGTCTACCGCAGCCGTCCGGTGCGTTCCATGGAGAACGCCGCGGCCGACTACGCCTGCCTGCTCAACGACGTCTTCTCCTACCAGAAGGAGCTACAGTTCGAGGGCGAGGTCCACAACGGGGTACTGGTCGTCGAGTCCTTTCTGAGCTGCGACCGGGAGGCCGCGGTCCAGATCGTCAACAACCTGATGACGGCCCGGATGGAGCAGTTCCAGCACATCGTCGAGCTGGAACTGCCCACCCTCTACCGGGACTTCGACCTCTCCGCGGAGGCCAGGAGCACCCTCGACGGCTATGCCGCCGAGCTGAAGGACTGGTTGGCCGGCATCCTCAACTGGCACCGCGGCTGCTACCGCTACGACGAGGCCACGCTCCTGCGCCACGCGGGCGCCACCGTGCTCTCTTCGGGAGGCGCACTGCGACGACCGACCGGCCTGGGCACCTCGGCGGCCGGCCTCGCGGACGCGCTCCGAGCCGGCACCGTCATCGTCCCGGCGCAGCGGGGACTGGCGGCGCGGCGCTGACCGTTCCCCCGACCCCGGAGAGCACGTCCAGGGCGCGGTCCACGTCCGCCGAGGTGGTGTAGAGGTGGAAGGCGGCGCGGAGGTTGCCCGCGCGGCTGGACATCACCACTCCGGCTCGGGCCAGTTCGGGGGCGGCGGTGCCCAGGCCGGGAGTTGACACGATGGCGGACTCGCCGGGGACCGGGCGGTGCCCCAACTCGGCCAGGCCGGCGCGGAAGCGCTCGGCCAGGGCCAGGTTGTGGGCGCCGATCCGGGCCGGGGTGAGCTCCTCGATCAGCGCCAGCGACGGGGCCGTACCCGCGAAGGCGTGCCAGGCCGGGGCCACGTCGAAGCGCCGCGCGCTCGCGGCGAGCCGCACCGTGTCGTAGCACTCCGCCCAGGGGTCCTCGCCCGCGTACCAGCCGGGCGCGATCGGCCGCAGCGTGGCCGCCGCCTCGGGGGAGACCGCGAGGAAGGCGGTGCCGCGCGGTGCCAGCAGCCACTTGTAGGCGCCGCAGACCAGGTAGTCGACCTGGTCGGCGCGGATCGGCAGCCAGCCCAGCGCCTGGGTGGCGTCCACCAGCAGCCGGGCCCCGTGCGCGGCGGTCGCGGTCCTGAGCGCGGTGAGGTCGGCGACCCGTCCGTCCGCCGACTGCACCGCGCTGACCGCGACCAGGGCCGTCGACGGACCGACCGAAGCGGCCAGCTCCTCCAGCGGGACGGTGCGCACGGCGAGGTCGCCGCGACCGTGGAACGGCTGCGTCAGCGAGGTGAAGTCGCCGCGCCCCAGCAGGACTTCGGCCCCGGCGGGCAGGGCCGCCGCGACCAGTCCGACCAGCGGCGAGACCTGTGCGCCGATCGCCACCTGCTCGGGCTGCGCCCCCACCAGCCGGGCGAAGGCGGCCCGGGAGGCGCCGACGGCGACGTCGTAGCCCACCGGATTGATCCGACCGGCCGCCCACTCCGCGAGGTCCGCGACCAGCGCGGTGCGGGTACGGACGGGCGGCAGACCCATCGAGGCGGTGTTGAGGTAGACGGTCTCCGGCGCGAACTCGTCCGGTGCGAGGGAGGGGATCTGGTCAGAGGTCATGGAATCAGCATCACCGCAGCCGATCGATAAGACAACGGCGATTTTTGCATCCCATCTCCAAGTAATCCTTATACTATTTCAGTGCCTCCAGCTGCGCGGTGAGCGTGGGAACGTCGCGGAACGTCAGGCCGATCGCCGCCACGTGCTTCCAGCGCAGCACCCCCTCCGCGTCCACCACGAACACCGCTCGGCGCAGCATGCTGCCCAGGCCGATCCCGTACGCCGCCACGGCCGTGCGACCGGTGTCGGCGAGCAGTGGCATCCGCAGCTGGTGCTTGCGGGCGAAGCTCTCATGGCTCTCGATGCCCTGCGGGCTGATGCCCCAGACCGTGGCGCCCAGGTCGGTGAAGGCCTCGAAGCCGGACGAGTACGAGCACAGCTGCTTGGTGCAGGTGGCCGTGTCGTCGCCGGGGTAGAAGGCCAGCACCACGGGGTGGCCGCGCTCCGCGGACAGCGTCAGCTCGGAGTGCACCAGCTCGCCGTCGACGAGCTGCACCGCGGGCAGGGTGAAGTCGGGGGCAGCGCTGCCGACCTCGGGGGATTTCGCCATGGGGTCTCCGGAGCTCCGTATGCAGATGTGAGAGGGAACAAACGGATCATTCCCTCCCGGAACCAAAAAGGCCATACCCACCCGCCCGTCAGGGCGACAGGCCGAAGGTGATCCGGTAGCCGGCCTCCCCGGTCGCGGTGAAGGTGCTGGTGGCGTCGTCGTCGACGTAGGAGTAGGCGAACGGCTCGGCCCGCTTGAAGTCGGCCGCGTAGTCGACCGGCCACTTGGTCGGGTCGCAGGCCGAGCGCGGCGCCCACTGGCCCCGGCAGCAGTACTGGTCCGTCCCGAAGATCCCGCACGGCGACTCGCAGCCGACCACGGCCCCGCCGGCGTGGATCTGCAGCGCGGCCGGGCAGACCACGGGCCTGGTGCAGCCGGCGGCTGAGCAGCCGTGGGAGCTGATCGCGTCCGTGGAGGTGCCGCCGAGCTGGTTGATCCACATCGGCAGGTTGGATCCGTCGACCATGCTGACGTCGTAGAAGTCCAGCCCGCTCCAGGCGTTCAGGTTGAACTCGGCCAGCGTCGCCGGGATGGAGCCGTACCCGGGGCACTGGAATCTGCCGCCGCAGTCCCCGGTCTGGCAGTGGCCGGTCCCCGAGGCGTTGAAGGCGCATCCGGTGCGGCCCCAGAAGCGACCGTTCCAGTGGTCGGGGACGGAGACGGTCAGCGACTGACCCGGCTTCAGCACCCAGCCGGTGGTGGTCAGCGCGGGCTGGGCGGTCTGCTGCCCGGCCGCGACCCAGACGGTCTGCGCGACCGCGTTGACGAAGGTGACGTTGCGGTGGCCCGCGGCAGCAGCGGGAGCGGAACCGGCGGAGGCCGGGGCGGTCGCGCCGGAGGCGGACGAACCGGAGGAACGGGCCGCCGAGGAGGAGGGCGAGGGGACGGGGGTAGCCTGTGCCCGCACGGAAGCAGTCGCGCGGGGGGACGCGGAGACGGACGGGGACGTGGAGGCGCCCAGCCCGGTGGCCGACGGGTCCGACGGGCTCGTCGGGCTCGACGGGTTCGCCGCCGAGACCAGGGCCGAGGCGGTCCCCGGCTGACCCGAGGTGGTGCTCATGACGACGCACAGCGCCGCCACCCCGGCGGCGGCCAGGGCCACCCACCACTTCCAGTGACCGGAAAGGCGTCCTTTACTTCGCAGCTCTTTACTTCGCAGTCCCTTGTTTTTCAGTCCTCTGCTTCCCATGCACAGGAGACGCGCGGGGCGCCGCGCGACAACAGAAATCCCATAGGTTTCCGTTGTCCGCGGCGCCTCGTAACGTCTCCTGTTCAGCGGGGCCCCGCACACCGGGCGAAGGGATACGGAACGACATGAGCGCAGGCGGACGGACCAGAAGGAGCGGGACGGCGAGCGCGGGCACGGTGCTGGCCGCCCGCGAGGGCGACGCCCGGGCCCTGGACCTGCTGGTGGCCGAGTCGCTGCCGCTGGTCTACAACATCGTCGGCCGCGCCCTGGACGGGCACCCGGACACCGACGACGTGGTCCAGGAGACCCTGCTGCGGGTCGTCCGGGGGCTGGGCGACCTGCGCGAACCCGAGTCCTACCGGTCCTGGCTGGTCGCCATCGCGGTGCGTCAGGTACGCGACCGGGAGCGCGAGCGGAGCAGTTCCCGCAGCCACCAGGCCGGCCTGGAGACGGTGGCGGAGATACCCGACCCGGCCTCGGACTTCACCGCGCTCACCGTGCTCCGGCTCGGCCTGACCGACCAGCGCCGCGAGGTGGCCGAGGCGACCCGCTGGCTCGACGAGGGCGACCGGGCCCTGCTCGCGCTCTGGTGGCTGGAGGAGACCGGCGAGATCAGCCGCCCGGAGCTGGCCGAGGCACTGGGGCTCTCCCCGCGGCACGCCGCCGTCCGGGTCCAGCGGATGAAGGAGCAGATGCAGACGGCCCGGACCATCGTCCACGCGCTCCGGGCCGAGCCCGGCTGCCCGGGTCTGCATGAGCTCACCCGGGTCTGGGACGGTGCGCCGGGGCCGCTCTGGCGCAAGCGGCTGGCCCGGCACATCCGCGAGTGCGGGATCTGTGACGGGCAGGGCACATCGCTGTTCCCGGTCGGGCAACTGCTGGGCGGGCTCCCGCTGCTGCCGGTGCCGCCGACCCTGGCCGCCTGGGGTGCCCGAGGCGCGCAGAGCGCCCTGCCGCATACCGCCGTGCTGCGCCACGGCCACCGCGCGGCATCGAAAGGACGGGCACTCTCGCGCGGCAGGGTGTTGCTGCACGGCAAGGCCTTCGCGGTCTCGGCCACCGCCACCGGGGTCGCCGCCGTCGCGGCGGGCGCACTGGTGGTGTCGGGGCTGGGCGGCAGCCCGGCCGCGGACGTCCGCCCGGCGGCCGCGGACCGGCCGACCACGGCGGCACCGGTGCTGCCGGTCACGCCGTCCGTTTCGCCGTCCCGTGCTGCCGCCTCCCGCAGCGCCAGCCCGTCCGGTACTCCGTCGAAGACACCGGCCGCCTCGGCCGCGGCGGCGGTCCAGGCGCCGGTCACCCCGGTGAGCTCGTCCAGGAAGGGGGTCAGCGCCTGGAGCTTCAACGGCGTCGACAGCGCCCTCACCCAGTCCGGGGCCGGCTGGTACTACACCTGGTCCACTACCCATGCGGGCATCACCGCGCCGTCGAGGATCGGGTTCGTCCCGATGATCTGGGGCTCGGGATCGGTCACCTCGACCGCGCTGGCGCAGGCGAAGAGCTCCGGCCCGTATCTGCTGGGCTTCAACGAGCCCGACATGTCGGCGCAGTCCAATATGACGGTCGATCAGGCATTGCAGCTCTGGCCGCAGTTGGAGGCATCCGGGAAGATCCTCGGCAGCCCGGCGGTCGCCTACGGGGGCGACACCGCCGGGGGATGGCTGGACCGGTTCATGAGCGGGGCCAAGGCGAAGGGCTACCGCGTCGACTTCATCGCCCTGCACTGGTACGGCAGCGACTTCACCACCGCCGACGCGGTCTCCCAGCTGCGCGGCTACCTCCAGGCCGTCTACAACCGCTACCACCTCCCCATCTGGCTGACCGAGTACGCGCTCATCAACTTCTCCGGCGGCAGCAGCAGTTACCCGACCGGGCCGCAGCAGGCCGCCTTCGTCACCGCCTCCACCCGGATGCTGTCCGGGCTGTCCTACCTCCAGCGCTACGCCTGGTTCGCCCTCCCGGCCTCGGACTCGGCCCCCAGCACCGGCCTGTTCCGCAGCGGCCCAGTAGCCACCGATGCCGGACGGGCGTTCGAGAGCGCGGGTGGATAATACGGTGCGCCCCTGCCGGAGGAGGAAGCCATGTCCGTCACATCCGCCCCAGCGTCAGGTACTTCCTTCGCACGCCTGCGTGCCGAGGAGTACGGCTACTTGGACCGCAAGGGCCACATCTACCTCGACCACACCGGTGCCGGACTGCCGGCGGAGTCCCAACTCACAGCCCACGCAGGGCGAATAACCAGCGACTGCTACGGCAACCCGCACTCGGAGAACCCTACCGCCGCCGCCTCGGACCGGCTGGTCGCGGAGACCCGCGCGGCCGTGCTGCGCCACCTCAAAGCCGACCCGGAGGAGTACGCGGCGGTCTTCACCGCCAACGCCAGCGGTGCCTGCCGGGTCGTCGGCGAGGCCTACCGCTTCGGCCGTGGCAGCCGGTTGGTGCTGCCGCTGGACAACCACAACTCGGTCAACGGCCTGCGTGAGTTCGCCCGCGCCAAGGGCGCGCACACGGTCCATGTGCCCTTCGCCGGACCCGATCTGCGGATCTCGGAGGAGGCCCTGCTGCAGGCCCTCGGCTCGCGCACGCTGCGACGCCCCGGCTCCCGGCGCGGCCTGCTGGCCTACCCCGCGCAGAGCAACTTCACCGGGGTGCAGCACCCGCTGGAGTGGATCGAAGCCGCCCAAGGTCTGGGCTACGACGTACTGTTGGACGCGGCCGCCTACCTCCCGAGCAACCAGCTGGACCTCGGACGGGTCCACCCCGACTTCGTGACCGTCAGCTGGTACAAGGTCTTCGGCTACCCCACCGGCATCGGCTGTCTGGTCGCCCGGCGCGAGGCACTGGCCCGACTGCGGCGACCCTGGTTCTCCGGCGGCACCATCCAGGTCGTCAGCGCCCAGGGCGAGTGGCACCGGATGACCGACGACGAGACCGCGTTCGAGGACGGTACCCTCAACTTCCTCAGCATCCCGGACGTGGCGACCGGGCTCTCACACGTCCAGGGCATCGGGATGGACGCCGTCCACGAGCACGTGACCAGCCTGACGGCCGGTCTCCTCGACGGACTGCTCGCCCTTCGCCACAGCAACGGCGCTCCGCTGGTCCGCCTCTACGGACCGGAGACCACCGAGCGCCGCGGCGGCAGCGTCACCCTCAACCTGCTCTACCCGGACGGCACGGTGGTGGACGAACGGATCGTCAGCCGGGAGAGCAGCGCGCGCGGCATCTCGCTGCGGACCGGCTGCTTCTGCAATCCCGGCGCGGGCGAGGGGGCCTTCGGTATCCCGCGCCGGCTGCTGTCGGGCGCGGTCCGCCGCACCACCGGCACCATCGACGACTACCTGACCCGGCTCGGACTGCCTTCGGGCGGCGCGGTCCGGGTCTCGCTCGGCATCCCCTCCAACCGGGCCGACGTCGACGCCTTCCTCGGCTTCCTGGCCGACGCGTACCGGGACCGTCGACGCGGGGACGAGCAGCTCAGCCCGCGACTGCGCTGCTGAGGGCGGTTTCCCGGGGTTCGCGAGGGCCGGCTCCGCGGACCCGGGGACAGCGCCGGGCCAGCACGGCCCACGCCCCGGCCAGGAACAGCACGGTGAAGCCGCCCAGCCAGATCCAGCCGCGCGCCGTCGGCCCGCCGAAGGTGTCCCCGTACGAGGCGAGCAGCGGCGGTCCGAGCGGAGAGCGACCGTGCGCCCAGAGCGCGTTCAGACCGATGCCGCTACCCAGCGACTCGAACGCCCAGCGGTTGGTCATCGCCCAGCTCAACGCCCAACCGGGCCAGGCCATCTGCGGAACCGGGACGAACGCGCCGGAGAACAGCACCTGCGGGAAGCAGAGCAACGGCAGCATCAGGGTAGCCTGCCCCGGCTCCGACACCGCCGCCGACGCCAGCAGGCCCAGCGCCAACGCCGCGGCGGAGGCCAGCACCGCGGTTGCGAACAGCGACCCGTAGACCGACCAGTCGGCGGCCGGCAGCCGGTTCAGGGCGCGCAGCACCACCAGCAGCAGCGCGTCGGCCGCCGCCAGCACCGGGAGCAGCACGGTCGCCTTCGCCAGCACGTACGGGCCCAGGCGGAGCACCGTCAGCCGCTCCCTGCGGACGACGGCGATCTCGGTGCAGATCTGCAGCAGGCCGTAGGTGAGGCCGAAGAAGAAGGTGCCGAAGGCGATCCAGAAGAGGATCATCGCCGCGGTACCGGGGCTCGGATCCGCCGGGTCGAACGCACCGGCACGGAACAGCATCACGAACATGGCGACGATCATCACCGGCGAGCCGGCCAGCACCGCGACCGACAGCCGATTGCGCAGCATGATGTCCGCGCTGCGCCGGGTGAGCAGAGCCCACTGCCCCACCGCGCCGAGCGGGCGGGACGGCGTGGGGCGGAGTGACTGGGCCGGCGCCGGCCCCTCGGGCTCCGGGGTGTCCTCGTCCGCGTGCTCGGCGGTTTCCTCGGTCACCGCCCCGTACACCTCCTCGACGGTCTCGACCCCGAAGCGCGCGCTGAGCCCTTCCGGCGGGCCCAGGTAGATAAGTCGTCCGTCCGGGCTGAGAAATCCCACACTGTCGCAGCGCGACAGATCCGCCGGGGTGTGGGTGGTGAGCACCACCGCCGTGCCCTCCCGGCTCAGATCCCGCAGCAGGGTGATGAGTTCGGCCCCGGTCGCCGGGTCCAGGCCGGACGTCGGCTCGTCCAGGAAGAGCACGGCAGGGCGGGTCAGCAGTTCCACGGCGATGCTCGCGCGCTTGCGCTCGCCGCCGCTCAGCAGCCCGACTCGCAGCCCGGCCCGCTCGGTCAGTCCGAGCGCGCCGAGCACCCGCTCCACCGCCGCCGCCACCTCGGCGGTCCCGGTCCCGGACGGGAGCCGCAGCCGGGCCGCATACTGCAGCGTCCGGGCCAGCGGGAGGTCCCGGTGGATGATGTCGTCCTGCGGCACGAACCCGAGCTCGGTCTGCGAACCGCCTGCCGGGACGTCGGGCCGCCACACCGCTCCCCGGTCGGGGGCCCGGACCCCGGCGAGCGTCTCCAGCAGCGTGGTCTTCCCCGCGCCGCTGCTCCCCGCCAGCGCCAGCAGCTGTCCGGGCATGACCGTCAGCGATATCCCCCGCAGGATCTCCCCGCCGCCCCGGGCGTCCACTCCCACCCGCCGCGCCACGATCCGGGCCGCCCCGGGCACCGCCCCGGACCTGGTCGTCTCGTCGTACCCCTGCATCTGACTCCCCGCCACCTCTGCCACGCCGCCGCCGCTCCCGGTCGGGGCCAGAGCCTATCCGCTGTGCGACCCGGGCCCCGACGGGACGTCAACGACGGTGAGGTACAGCGTCTGGGTGGGGGAGGCGGGGCGGTGAAGTTGGTTGGCGGCAGCGGCGGGTGGCTTATATGGCGCCACCGTTGCCGCCCTCCGCCGTCCGTGGCTTGTTGCTGTTGCTCGCTTCGCTCGCGGCGACAGGAGCAGGGGAGGGTGCGGGCGGCGCGCCGTTGCCGGGCGGCGGGGCGGTTGGTGGTGCCTGCGGAAACGATTCTTCAGGTAGGTGTCCTATGCATTTGGGGTCACTCGACCTACTTTGGGGTCACTCGTCCGACGAATTCTGCCGTGTATGTCCGATATGTCGTCGATTCAGTGACCCCAAAGTAGGTCGAGTGACCCCAAATCACGGCTCATACAAGATTTTCGTAGCTGGTGATCGTCCAGGGGTCGTTGTTGGTGGGGTGGGTGGTTGTGGTGCGTCGTGAGTGGGCGGCGAGGATGA
>NZ_JBGCAQ010000026.1:0-138407 GCF_041261405.1 Streptacidiphilus sp. EB103A
ACCAGAACCAGGCCCCCGGACCCATCCTGCGCACCTCCACCGACCTCATCCACGCCCTCCAGGACATCGACGCCGCCACCAAGCCCCACACCGACACCTACACCGCCTACCAACAGGCCTACAGCCCCTGGGACGACGGCAACGCCACCACCCGCGTCGTCGACGCCCTCCTGGAAGACCAGGGCTGACGGTTCGTCATCCGCCTCCGGGGTGAGACGCTGGTGTCCTGCTCCGGAGGGGAGGCGGCATGGTTGTCGTCGTCATCGCTGTGCTCGCACTCGCACTGGCGCAGTGGCCGCTGTTCACCCTGCTGCACCGGCGCCGCCTGCGCGCCTACCGCGCGCTGGTGGAACAGGCCCTGGCGGTGTCCGCGCAGGAGCGCCGCATCTCGGCCGAGGAGCGGGAGCTGTTCCAGCAGACGATCAGCCGACTGGAGGCCGTGCACGCGGCGGGCCTCGCGGCCGTCGAGGCCAAATGGCTCGGGCACGCCCGGGCGATCGACGACGGCTACCGCGAGAGCGTGCAACGCCTACGGGTCAGCCAGGCCGCAGCCCTGGTGAAGCTGCAGCAACGGCTCCCCCCGCCCGACGCCCTGCGCCTCCACGGCGAGCAGCGCCCTTGAGCCGCCCGACCGGCGTCGGCGGCCTCAGTCGTCTCAGCGCGTCCCCGCGCTGTCGCAGCTGATGGTCGCCAGCAACGGGGCACCACTCGGGCGCGCCAGCGCCAGGGATGCGCTCAGGCAGCCGCCGTGGGGGCGGACAGCGTCGGTGTACTCCGGCACCTGGTGGTCGAGGGGCTGGGCGTAGCTGCTCGACGTGCCGTCACCCGCGGCGACCGTAACCGTGGCCACGCGTCCGGTCGGCGCGGCGAGGCCGGCCAGCACCCCGGCCGGATAGAGGTAGGCGCGCGCCCAGCCGGCCCCGCAGTACGCCGAGTACTTCAGCTCCAGGGCGCCCACCTGGACGCCGTTCAACATCAGCGGTGTCTTGTCCAGGAGTTGGGCGTCCCGGGTGCACCCCGCCGTGATCGGGCTGGCGCCGTCCGCGAACGGCTGCGCGGTACTGGGCGTCACCGCTGGGGTGCTGCCGGTACCGGCGGTTGCCGCTGCCCTCGCCGGGTCGCCCGCGGACAGCGCCGCCGACGACGCGAACCCGGCGGCGAAGAGCACGGCGGCGACCGCCGCAAGCGTGGCCCACTTGCGGGTCGCCCCGCCGGTCCGCACGATTCCGGCCGGGACGGGCTCCGCAGCGCGTTCCACCACAGGCTCCCCCGGCACGGCGGGCGCGGCCCCGGCCCGGGCCTGCGCCGCCGCCTCGCGCAGCCGATCCGCCCAGAGCCCGGCGTCCGCTCCGCAGGCAGCCGCGAAGCCCCGAACCACCTGCTCGGTCGGCAGCCGCTTCCCCGCGGTGGCATCGGCCATGGTGGAGACCGAGAAGTGGGCAGTCCGCGCGAGGTGGCGGAAGCTGGGCGAGCCGGCCCGCTCACGCAGCGCGCGCAGGTCCGCCGCGAAAGCCGCGACCGGCCCCGGCGCCGCCCCGACCGCGGTACGCGGATCGACTCCCTGCGCCCCAGCCGATCCGGCGCCGCCAGCCGCAGAGTTTGTCATGTCCCCATAGTGACAGAGCCCCGCCGCCCTCCACCAGCGTCCAACTCCCGTCTCCGAACGCCCAGTTCAAAGCTGCCGAACGCAGCCGAACGCAGATTCCGGACGCCCGTACCCTTGGCCCCGCAACGCACCGCCCGCCAGCCTGTGATCCGCCCGCCGGACTCGCCGCCGGGCACGCCGCGGACCCGCCCGCGGCCCAGGGAGGAGCACCCCATGAAGCCCAACGGACGCCGCCAGAGGCGCGGCTTCGCCGCCGCAGCCGGAACCCTGCTGCTGGCCGCCGGCGGCGTGACCGCCGCCACGCACACGGCCTCGGCCGCCACGATCCCCGCCTGCTACGGCAGCGGGAACAACAACAGCTCCAGCTGCTACGGCCTCGACCCGATCGCCGAGGCCTGCAGCGGTGACGCGACCACGATCTACTCCCTCAGCACCTCCGTGGGCACGCTGGAACACCGGTACAGCGCCTACTGCAACGCCTCCTGGGTCCGCATCACCGGCTCCTCGGCCGGCACCGGCTTCTACATCCAGACCTGCTATGCCTCCTACGTGCAGGGCTACAACGTGCCCAGCGGCTACACCTACGCCTACTCGAACATGGTCCCCGGCAAGGGTGCAACGACGACCCGCGTCGGCGACTCGGCCAACCACGGCCCCTGCTGACCTGCCGTCAGGTGCTCGGCGGTTCGCCCGCTTACGGGCGAACCGCCTCCCCGCCCCTCAGGGCTGCTTCGCATCGGGGGATTCCCGAAACAGCGTCGGGAAACCGAAGGCCGGGACCAGGGCCGGGTCCCCGAACGAGACGACTCCGACGACTCCGTCGGCTCGGACGGAGAGCACCACCACTCCGTAGGCCCGGTGGACACCGTCCGGGCCCCGGCGGTAGCCGATGGCGGCGGGTTGCCCGTTGGCGCTGGTCGGCAGCATGCGCCAGTCACCAGGAGCCCCCAGGATCTGCCTGCCGAGGAAGGACACACAGGTGCTGCGTCCGGCGAACCAGGTCCGGAACGGCGTGGCCTCCAGTGTGGCCTCCTGGCAGAGGAGTTTCTCGAGCAGCAGGGTGTCGGCATTCTGGAAGGCCGCGATATACAGGTCGAGCAGCGCGCGGGCCGCCGGTTCGGCGACCTCGGCGGCCCCGGCGACGGAATCGGCTGCCACGTCCAACTGCCGGAGCCGGGCGCGGGCGCGTTGCAGCGTGCTCTTGACCGCCTCCGTCGTGATGCCGAACATGTCAGCGACCTCGGCCGCCGGGAACGCCAGTACGTCGCGCAGGATCAGCACGGCCCGCTGCCTGCCCGGTAGGTACTGCCAGCTGGCAACGAGCGCCAGCCGCAGGCTCTCCCGCTCGATGACGATGCTCTCCGGATCGCCGTTCTCGGGATCGTCCGAGTCGGGCGCCCACAGCACATCAGGAAGCGGCTGCAGCCAGGCGATCCCCGACTCTGCCGGCCGTACGGCGGCGCCGGGGTCCGCTTCTGGAGCTCCGAGGCCGGAGGGCAGGACCCGTCGGCTGTGGTGCTCCAATGCGGTCAGGCAGGCATTGGTGGCGATGCGGTAGAGCCAGGTACGCACAGATGATCGGCGTTCGAAGGCGGAGTAGCCACGCCAGGCGCGCACATAGGTCTCCTGCACCAGATCCTCGGCGTCCTGCACCGACCCGAGCATGCGATAGCAGTGCGCCAGCAGTTCTCGCCGGAACGGCTCGGTCTCCCTGACGAATGTCTCGTCGGTCTCGTCGTCCGGCAATGCGGCTCCCTGTGCATCGGTGTCCGATGATCGGACATCAGTCCCGGTCACACCGCGCGGCCGAGGAACGCCGCCAGCCGGTCGGCTGGGCCGGCGGCGGCAGGGACAGGCAGTTCGGGCCCGAACGGGGCCGCGCCGTCCGGTCCACGGTAAGCCTCGGTGACCGTCTTCTGCGTCATGGCGAACAGCTCGTCCGCGAGTTCGGGATCCAGGTCGGTAGGCAGCCCGATCGCCCGGGCGAGGTCCCATCCGTGGGTGAACTGGTCCGTTGCGGCCATTCCCAGCAGCTCGGCGCCGGAGAACTCACCGAACGGAAGCCGGACCGCCGCTTCGAGAACGCCCTCGGCCCCGAACGCGGCAAGCGCGATCCGGGCGCACTCGTCGTAGCTCGCCACGAAGTCACCGGAGCCGAAGTCCACGTCACCGCTCTCCCTGCCCACGCCGATGGACGCCGTCGCCCAGTAGGCCGAACTGATGACATGGTTGACCACGGCGCGCACATCCCACGAAGCGCAGGGCGTGGGCTCGCCCAGGTGACCGGGTCGGATGTGGGCCAGGACGGATCGGGTACTCGCGAATGCCCGGTCGAGTCGGCTGGTGGCAGGGTTCATGGTGTCGCCTCCGTCGGTCGTGGTAGCTCTGTCTCCACCTGTGCAGACCGACCGGAACGGACAAAGGAATCGGGTGGGCCGGACGGGGCCTCCGCCGATCCATGGCGGAGGCCCCGTGCATCAGGCCGGGACGGCGACCAGGAAGTACTCGCGGCCCGCGCTGTCCCGCACCCGGAGGGGTGTCCCCGGGAGCGAGCTGAACACCGCGGCGGCGACCAGCTGAGGTTCGTCCGCTGCGCTGAGCGCCGGGCGCAGGGCGGCCCGGACCGCTGCCCTGGTCTCCGGGGACAGCGGGCGGGACTGCTTCTTGTCCCGGACCAGTTGGGCGAGTCCGGCCATCTGGACGTCCGACAGGTCCGAGGACAGCCCCAGAGCGACGGCCCTGGCGGCGATGGTGGCCGTCAGCGCGGACCGGTTGAACTCGTGGCACACCTCGCTGGGGGTGTTGGGCGGCAGGAAGTGACGGGCGGTGCCGATGTCGGTCTTCAACGTGGCCTCCGTGATGGCTGAAGCGGCTTTCTCGCTCTCCATTGTCGCGCGAGGCACTGACAATCCGGCCTGGTCACAGGCCGGTTGACGGTTCGCCGTCGGCACCGTCTAGGGTGCGGACATGATCACGCAGACCTATCTCTCCCGGTTGTTCTCGCTGGACGGTATGACCGCCCTGGTGACCGGCGGCAGTTCCGGCATCGGACGGGCCGTCGCCGGTGCTCTGGCCCGGGCCGGCGCGGGCGTCGTGGTGGTCGCGCGCCGGGAGGCAGGGCTGGTGGCCACCGTCGACGAGCTCGCTGCGGACGGCTGCCGCGCGGCCTGGGTCAGCGCCGACCTGGGCACCCGCGAGGGCGTGCGGACGGCGGCCGAGGAGGCGGTCCGCGCCCTCGGCGAACCCGACATCCTGGTCAACTGCGCCGGGGTCAACCTGCGGCCGCCGCTGGGCGAGCTGGGCGAGGACGTCTGGGCCACCACGATGGCGGTGAACCTGGAGGCGCCCTTCCTGCTGGGTCAGCGCTTCGGTCCGGCGATGGCCCGGCGCGGCTTCGGACGGATCATCCACGTCAGCTCCCAACAGGCCCATCGGGCGTTCGTCCAGAGCGGCGCCTACGGCGTCTCCAAGGGCGGTCTGGAATCGCTGGCCCGCTCCCAGGCCGAGGCCTGGTCCCCGTCCGGCGTCACCTGCAACACCCTGGTGCCGGGCTTCGTGATGACGCCGCTCAACGCCCGGCTGGCCGACGATCCGGAGCAGGTGGCGGCACTCGCCGCCCGCACCATGACCGGACGCAACGGCCTGGCCGAGGACTTCGAAGGCGCGACGGTGTTCCTGGCGAGCCGTGCCTCCGCCTATGTCACCGGCCAGTCGATCTTCGTCGACGGCGGGCTGTCGGTGCACTGAACCGCCGGGGCTACCGCGCGGACGCGGACGCCGTACTGGAGTTGTTCCCGCTGGTCGTGGTGCCGGTCCCGGTCCCGGAGAACGCCGAGGAGGCGAGACCGGCCACCAGGAACAGCACGACCAGGATCTTGGCGGAACCCGACAGCAGCAGCGGCCGGGTGGCCGAGCGGGACTGCGGCATCAGTCGGGAGTCGTCGCCGAACAGGCCCTTGGGGTAGGCCGAGGTGAGCATGGTGGCATAGGCGCTGAAGCGCATCGCATACCGCGCGGTGGCCGCGGTGGCGCCGAAGACCGGCTCCGGCATCCGGCCCAGGACCAGGGTCACCAGCCAGATCAGGATGCCGAGGGCGTAGAAGCCGGAGCCGGCCAGGCTGCTCACGATGGCGGCGGGGATCAGCAGGAAGATCCGGAACAGTACGGCCAGACGGTTGAGGGCACCGGGGTGCAGCTCCACCTGGACCGGGTGCTCGGGGGCGGTGAAGGCGAACGGCGGATAGCGGTCGACCAGCAGCATGCCGTACGCGTACACCCGGGTCTGGTACGTCAGGCACCCGGTCAGGAACCAGGCGATCGGCTGGGGCAGCCGGCCCAGCACCAGGGCGGCGAACCAGCCGGCCACCGTCGCGAAGAACCCGGCGATGCCGAGGAAGAACAGCACCACGTACTGCGGGACCAGCAGCAGCAACCGCAGCAGCACCGTCCAGCGGCGCTGCTGGTCCGGCCCGGGGACGTCCAGCTCCGGAAGGACCTCGCCGGACACCCCGGGGACCGGCGCTCCCGCCCAGCCGTACTCAGCCATGACCCACTCCTCCGTCGTCGCCGGGGTTCTCAGGGCAGCGTCCCCCGGATCGGCCGCCCGCACCCGCGGTGAGGCCCGTTCGGCCCAAAACCGCCGCTTACTTGCTGGGAAGGACCAGCAGCAGCGCGAAGCGCGAAGCACGGTCGGTCCACCAGCGGCGGACGGTGAAGCCCGCGGCCGCGAGTTCGACGGTGAGGGACTCGCGGCGGAACTTGGTGGAGATCTCGGTGCGCAGGCTCTCCCCGGCCGCGAAGGCGACCGAGAGGTCCACGGCCGGGATCTTGACGCGCTGTTCGGTACGGGAGAGCAGGTGCATCTCGATCCGCTCCGCCTCGGCGTTCCACACCGCGCGGTGCTCGAAGGCGTCCGGGTCGAAGTCCGCGTCCAGTTCGCGGTTGAGGACGTGCAGCACGTTCTTGTTGAACGCCCCGGTGACGCCCTGGCTGTCGTCGTAGGCCGCCACCAGCACGCCGGGGTCCTTCACCAGGTCGGCGCCGAGCAGCAGGACGTCGTCCGCGCTGAGGGAGCGGCGCAGCAGCGCGTAGAAGTCGGTGCGCTCGGCCGGGTCGAGATTGCCGATGGTGCTGCCGAGGAAGGCGAGCAGCCGCGGTCCCGGCTCGTCGTGCAGGGGCAGGTCGTGCTCGAAGTCGGTGACGGCCGCGGTGACCCGCAGTGCCGGGTAGTCGCGGCACAGCGCCTCGCCGGCCTCCGTCAGGGCGGAGGCGCTGACGTCCAGCGGGGAGTAGCGCTGCAGGGTGCCCAGCGCGGTCAGGGCGTCCAGCAGCAGCCGGGTCTTGCGTGAGGAGCCCGAGCCCAGTTCGACCAGCGAGCGGGCCCTGGTGATGGCGGCGATCTCGGGGGCCCGTTTCTGCAGGATCTCCTGCTCGGCCCGGGTGGGGTAGTACTCGGGCAGTTCGGTGATCTGCTCGAAGAGCTTGCTGCCGAGTTCGTCGTAGAACCACTTCGGCGGCAGCGTCTTCGGCTGCGCCGCCAGGCCCTGGCGCACGTCGGCGCGCAGGGTGGTGGCGAAGTAGTCCGAGGGCAGTCGCGGTTCGATGCTGAAGCAGTCGTTCACGTTCTCGTCCTTGCTGTGTGGGCGGCGCTGTGCCGAGTGGGGCCGGACGGGGCGCAGCGGGTGGCTGCGCACCGCGTCCGGGGCGGCCAGGAGCAGGGTGTGGTCGGGGACTTCCTTCCAGTCGGAGTCGTCGTCGTGGGGTTCGGAGGCGACCAGGACGTGGTCCTCGGCCCGCCGGTACCAGAGGGTGTCGCCGTAGCGGGTGGCCGCGATGGTGCGGCCGTCGGTGAGCAGCAGGTTCAGCCGCGCCCCCGGGCGGGCCTGGGCGACCCGGCGGACCACGCCGGCCAGCGCCAGCCCCGGGGGTTCGCCCTGGCGCAGCCGTCGCGCCACCATGGCCCACAGCAGCGCCGAGTCGCTGCGGGCTTCCAGGGCCAGCAGGTCGGCGGTGTCGAGGCCGCTGCCGGCGGTGGGCAGCCTGGTCCAGTCGGGGACCGCGCCGTTGTGGCTGAACAGCCAGCGACCCTCGCGGAAGGGGGCGGCGGCGGACTCGTCCTGGGTGGTTCCGGCGGTGGCCGAGCGGACCGCGGCGAGGAAGGAGTGGCTGCGGACGGCGCGGGCGAGGTCGGGGAGGTTGGCGTCGGCCCAGATCGGGACGGCCCGCCGGTGCCGGAAGCAGGTGTCCTCCCCGTCGGATCCCGGGTCGCCCGCGCCGGGGTACCAGCCGAATCCGTAGCCGTCGGCGTTGACGGTGCCGTGGCGTTGCTGCCGCGGCTCCCAGGACTGCCGGTAGAGGCTGTGCTCGGGCTCCAGCAGCACCGACGCCAGCGTCGTCTCCGCTCCCAGGTAGGCCAGGTGACGGCACATCAGCGCGTCTCCGCGTGGGTGGCGTCGCGGGCGGTGCGGAAGCCGGAGAAGATCTGCCGCCGGATCGGGTAGTCCCAGTTGCGGAAGGTGCCGCGGCAGGCCACCGGGTCCACCGCGAACGAGCCGCCGCGCAGCACCTTGTAGTCGGGGCCGAAGAAGACCTCGGAGTACTCCTTGTAGGGGAAGGCCGTGAATCCCGGGTACGGCTCGAAGTCGCTGCCGGTCCACTCCCAGACGTCCCCGATCAGCTGACGGGCGCCGCTGGGGGCGCTGCCGCGCGGGTAGCTTCCGGCGGGGGCGGGCTGCAGGTGGCGCTGGCCGAGGTTGGCGTGGTCGGCGGTCGGGTCGTCGTCGCCCCAGGGGTAGCGCCGGGAGCGGCCGGTGGCCGGGTCCAGCCGTGCCGCCTTCTCCCATTCGGCCTCGGTGGGCAGTCGTCGTCCGGCCCAGCGGGCGTAGGCGTCGGCCTCGTACCAGCAGACGTGGACGACCGGTTCGTCGCCGGGGACGGGCTCGGTACGGCCGAAGCGCCGGCGCAGCCAGCGGTCGCCGTCGCGCTGCCAGAACAGCGGGGCGGTCAGCCCGGCCTGCTCCCGGTGGCGCAGGCCCGCCGGGGTCCACCAGCGCGGGTCGGTGTAGCCGCCGTCGGCGATGAACTCCTGGTAGGCCGCGTTGGTGACGGGCGCGGTGTCCAGCCAGTAGGCGGGCAGTTCGACGGTGTGCGCCGGGCGCTCGTTGTCCAGCGCCCAGGGCTCGGTGCTGGTGCCCATGGTGAACGGCCCGGCCGGCACCAGCACCTCGGCGGGCAGGACGGCCGCGTCGGCGGGCGCGGGCGGCGGCGCGGGGGCGTGCAGCACGGCGGGGCCCTGGCGCAGCTGGTGGGTGGCGAGCAATGTCTCGTCGTGCTGCTGCTCGTGCTGGGCGATCATGCCGAAGACGAAGCCGTCGGCCAGCAGCGGGGGGCCGTCCGGATCGAGGGCGGCGCCGTCGAGCACCTCCAGGGCCTGTTCGCGGACCTGGCGCAGGTAGGCGCGGGCGGGTTCGGGGGCGAGCAGCGGCAGTGCGGGCCGGTCGGCCCGGGGGTGCTGGAAGGCGTCGTAGAGCGGGTCGAGGTCGGGTCGGATCGCCGCCCGCCCGCCGGCGTCGCGCACCAGCCACAGCTCCTCCTGGTTGCCGATGTGGGCCAGGTCCCAGACCAGGGGCGACATCAGCGGGGAGTGCTGGGCCTTGAGACCGTCCTCGTCCAGGCAGTCGGTCAGGGCCAGGGTGCGGCGGCGCGCGGTCTCCAGGGCGGCCGCGATCCTGGCTCGCAGGTCGCCTCGCAGGTCGTCTCGCAGGTCGGGGGTGTCGTGCTGGTTCATCCGCGGATCCCTTCCAGGAGGTCGTCTGCGGGACATCGGCCCCGCTCGGCATAGCGCAGGGCGAATGCCGCCAGCGCGGCGCGCAGGTCGGCGGGGGCGCCGGAGCCGGCCATCGCGGCGTCGGCGGCGCTGAAGCAGGCGCGGACGGCCTTGCCGATCACCGGATCCGACGGTCCCAGCCGGGCGGCCAGGCTCCACTGCTCCGGCGTCGGCACGGCGGCGCCGTCGCGGCAGAGCGGCTCGGTGGCCTCCCAGGCGGCGCCGGCCGCCGCCGGATCGTCGAGCAGGGTCGCGGCCAGGGCGGCGGCCACCGCCCAGTCCTCGCCGCGCTGGGCGTCGATCATCCGCAGCTCCAGCCAGCCGCGTGGGCGCACCGGCGGGAAGAGCGTGGTCAGGTGGTAGTCGAGATCGTCCAGCGTGGGCGGCCGGACCCCGTCCGGGCCGCGGGTCCAGGCGCGGAAGGTGAGCCCGGGCGGGGCGTTCCAGTCGTCCGGGGCCGGGCGGCGCAGGCACAGCAGCGGGGCGTCGAGTGCGTAGTCGGCCCAGGCGGCCCGGGGGTCGTCGCCGTCGTCACTGCGGGTCACCGGTCCGGTGCGCGGCGGGTCCATCCGCTCCCACACGGCCCGCCGGGTGGACCGCCAGCCGGTCGGCCGGCCCCGCCACAGCGGGGAGTTCGCGAAGGCCGCGATCAGCACCGGGCCGAGCCGGTGCACCAGCTCCCAGCGGAAGCGGTAACCGGAGGTGCCCGCCGAGTCGTCACCGGCGTCCAGATTGACCTGCACGGCGGCCGTGGCCCGCATCATCATCCGGCCGGCCGGGCCGACCCGGTCCAGATATGCCTCCATGGCCCGGTACCGGGGGTGCTGTGCCACCCGGGGCGGGTCCAGGTGCGGTTCCAGACCCGCACCGGCGAGGACCAGGCCGTCGGCGCCCAGGGCTCCGGCCAGCACCTCGGCGTCGGCGCGGAGGGCCCGTACGCAGTCCGCCAGAGCGGTCGCGGGCAGGGAGCTGAGCTCGACCTGCCCTCCGGGTTCCCGGGTCAGGCTGCTGCCGGACGGCAGCGCGCCCGGCTCCGCCAGCGGCGCCAGGACCGCGTCCAGCCGTTCCGGGGGCACCGGCCGCCGCGCGTCCGCGCCGTCGTGCACCAGCCATTCCAGTTCGAGACCGGTCCGCCGGGGTGGGCCGGTCTTGAAACAGATCCCGTAGACGTGTTCCCGGGCTTCGTTCTCCGCCAGGCGGTGTCCCATGACATCCGCTCCTCTCGTCACTCGCTCGCTCTACCCCGGAGCACCTTCGGGTACGCCTGGGGGTCCTGCTCACGGTGGGAATGGCCGATACGCAACCGTTCCGGTGTTTCCCGGGACTCAGACCAGTGAGGACCGGGCCGTCCCCAGTCGCAACTCGAAGCCGCCCCGGGCTGTTCCTCAGCCCCCGGTCGCGCTGCGGTAGAGCGCCGCGATGTCCGGGCCGAATCCGGGTGAGTACGACAGGTCGGCGGTGAAGCCGCCGGACTGGTAGCCGCCGATGGCGCCCACCACCGTGCCTCGGCCGTCCGGGCCCACCGCGGCCAGCAGCGGGCTGCCGCTGGTGCCGCCGGTCATCCCCCGGCAGGGGAACTGCGCCTGGCCGCTTCCGAAGCCTTGCAGCCGGTTGGCGCAGACCACGGGGCGCTCGCCGGTGCGGGGGTAGCCCACCGCCTCCACCGGACCGTGCCATCGCGGTTCGAAGGCCAGCCCCTCCGCGCCCACGGCCTCCTCCACCCGGCGGGCCGCGCCCAGCGGACGGGTCGTCAGGAACGCGACGTCGAAGTCGGGGTCGCCGTCGCGCCACCAGCGCGGGTCGGTCACCACCCCGGTCACCGCCCAGATCCCGAACGGATGCCGGCCCTCGTGGTATCCGGGCACGAACAGCAGGGACTTCCCGGACCCGGCCGCCTCCGCCGCGGAGGCCCGCCCCGGTTCCACCACGCAGTGCGCCGCGGTGACCAGCAGGTCCCGGGCGGGGCTGTCGACCACCGCCGCGGTGCAGAAGTGCTGCGCCGGACGGCCGTCCACGGTCGTGAACACCGCTCCCACCTGCGGAATCACCCCGGCAGGACGGACCTCCGGCAGGTTCGCGCCGTCGCCGGACCCGGCGACGTCCGTGCCGGGCGGCAGGGCGGGCACCGCCCCCGGGAGGATCCCGCCCGACGGCGCGGCCGCCGCGGAGTGGCCGGATCCCGGGCTCTTCGACGCGGCCCCCGGCGCCGCGTGGCACAGCACCAGCGCCACGGCCACGCCGGCCCACAGCAGACCGGCTCGCGGCGACGGACGGTTCGTCATATTTCCGCATCCTGGCCCGCCCTGGATCGTCCGACCAACGGGGACCGGCAAGTGGGTGAGATCTCCCCGGTCGGAGCAGTGCCGCCGCACCGTTGCTGACGGGTGGTCAGCCCGTGGGCACCGGCCGTCGACCCGGACGGCCAGCGACCATCCGTGTGAACCGGGCAGGTGCGCCGAGATGCGGGCGTCCGGGACGGAGTGTCTCGTCGTGTCTGCGGGCCGCAGATGCCAACGGTCCGTCGGGTCGCCGACGAGGACGGCCTGCATCCCCGTTCCTGGAGGTTGTTCCATGCGCACTGCGCGCACCCTGGCCGTCTGTGCCCTCGCCGCCACCGCTCTCGCCCTGCCGACCGCAGCGTCCTTCGCGGAGGGCAACGAAGGCCAGATCGAGGCCAGCCCCAGCACAGTCAAACCCGGCGGCACGGTGACCCTCAGCACCGCCGAGACCACCTGCCCCAAGGACGACCACATCCGGGTCTCCGAGCAGAACCAGGGCTGGTCGACCAGGCTGACCGAGGGCACCATGTCGCTGGTGGGGACGCTGAAGATCCCGAGCACCGCCGAGGCCGGTACCTACACCGTGGTCGGGAGCTGCCCCACCGGCGGCCGGATCGTCGCCGGTGAGTTCACCGTCGCCGACAGCGCCCCCGCCGGTTCGGTCAGCACCGGCCTGGGCGGCGGCTCCAGTGACGGCAGCGCCGGCGAGATCGCCGGCGGCGTCGCACTGGCCGTCGCGGCCCTGGCAGGCGGCGTGTACCTGCGCCGCCGCGCCGCCGCCGACCGCGCCTGAGGCCCGCACGGGCGCACGGGCGCAACCGGGCGCAAGGGCGGCAGGGTGGGTAGCCATTCCCGACCGGGAGGCCGCTGCCCACCCCGCCGCCGTCCACGATCAGTCACCGCACCTGCTCGGAGAGAGCCCGCCATCATGACCTCGAAGCGTGTGCGCAACAACCGGGTGGTGGCCCTGGTCGCGGCAGCGGCGCTGGGCACGGGGGCGTGGATGCTGTACGACGGCAGCACCGAGACCGAGCACCCGCCACAGCCCTCCGCGGCCGACTCCTTCGCCGGCATCAAGGTGCCGTTCGTCTCCGCGCCCCCGACCGGCCGCGTCTGGCCGTACCCCAACGCCCCTCGGCAGGCGGGGGTGCGACCGCTGGGGGATTCCGTGCCGGTCCGGGTCAGAATCCCGGCGATCAAGGTCGACGCCCCCGTCACCACGCTCGGCCTGGACGCCCAGGGCCGCCTCCAGGTGCCGGACGATTCCGACCGCAACCTGGCCGGCTGGTACCGCGACGGCCCGGCCCCCGGGACCGCCGGCAACGCGATCATCGACGGTCATGTCGACACCCTGAAGGGTCCGGCCGTCTTCTACCTGCTGGGCTCGCTGCACAAGGGCGACACCGTCGAGATCGACCGCAGGGACCGGCAAGCCGCCGTCTTCACCGTCGACGCCATCGAGGTCTACGCGAAGGACGCCTTCCCCTCCAAGCGCGTCTACGCCCCCACCCGCCGCCCCGAACTGCGCCTGATCACCTGCGGCGGCGGCTACAGCAGGGCCTCCGGCTACCTGGGCAATGTGGTGCTCTACGCCCATCTGACCGCCACCCGGCGCATCTGAAGCGCCGTCAGGGGACGGCGACGATGTCGCCCGGGTTGATCCCTGCGGTGATCTGCGTCAGCTGGTCCACCGTGATGCCGGTGGCGACCGGGACCGGGTGGGAACGGCAGTGGCCGGCGCGGCCCGGGGACGGACAGTGCAGCAGCAGCACACGCGTACCGGCGCCGTCCGAGCGCACCGCCTCGGCGGGGACGGCCAGGACGCCCGGGCGGGCCTCCAGGGTGATCGTGACCGTGGCGGGCATGCCCGGCAGGGCGCCCGCGGGCGGGTCCGGGACGACCAGGTCGAGCGGGTACGCGGCCGCTCCGGACGCCCAGGGGGCGGAGACAGGGGCGGGGGCGGTCGCCGCGGTGGCGGACAGCGGGAGTGCGATCACGCTGGTGGTCAGCTGCGCGGCGGCGTCCGGCACCGCGACCTCGGCCGGCTGGCCCGGCTGCAGCCGTCCCCGCACCTCACCGCCCACCTGCGCGTGCACCTCCAGCTCACGGGTGCGCAGCACCAGTACCGGGGTGCGGCAGTCAGGGGTCGCGCCGACCGCGGTGCCCACCTGCTGGACGATGCCGTCGGCGGGCGCGGTGATCGTCGCGTCCGCCACCGTGCGCTGCAGCGCCGCCACCCGCTGCTGCCCCTGGGCGACCCGGTCCAGGTCCGGTCCGAGCACCGACTGCGCTGCGGCGGCGGGCTCGGCCGCCGTACCGGTCCCGCCGGTGTCGGCGGCGACGCTGCGATGGTCGGCCAGCAGGGCCTGCGCCTGGGCGAGGTCCTGCAGGGCCGCGTCCAGGGCACGGTGGGCGGCCGTGGTGTCGGCGCGGGCCAGGACCTGACCCTTCGTCACGGTCTGCCCCGGGGTGGCCTGCAGGGCGGAGACCGGGCCGAGGCCGGGGGCCGGGTGCGGCACGGTCGCACACACGTCGGAGTCGGCCGTCCCGCCGGCGGGCACCGCGGTGCTCGCTCCGAAGTACAGCTGCCAGCTGACCGCCGCGCGCAGCACTCCGGCCAGTTGGGCGGTGGCGCGCAGATCCACCTGGTGCACCCGGAACTCCCGGACCGAGACGCCCTCGCCGGCCGTGGGCACGGCGAGGGCCGCGCCTCCGGCCACCACCAGCGCGCCGGCCCCGGCCAGGCACCGACTCAGGCCCCGACGCACGGCACTCCCCCTCGTACCCCAGTCGGCCGACGCGGTAGCTCCATGCCCCGAAGCATGACAAATCGTATTTATAGACTCAACTACCCCACGCGGTGCGCCGCCCGAATTCCACGCTCGCCCGCATCGGCCCCGCGGCGGCCCCGCACGCACCGGCGCCCCCGGGTGCTGAACCCGGGGGCGCCGGCTGCCGGGGAGAAGAGTTCCCGGCAGGTGACTGAGCTGAATGCCGCTCAGACTCCAGCGTGTGACCGCCGGTGGCAGTGCGCAACGCCACTGGTCCGGACGGGTGACCCGGCGGCCCGGGCAGCCCAGTGGCCGGCTGTCGCCCGTTCGGACCAGTCCCGGGTGACCGCCGGGGGCAGCCGGTCGTTGACGGGGCATGCCCGAGCCTCGCTGGTCCCGTGTGACCCTCGCCGAGCTGCCGCCGCAGTGGGCCGCCCCCGTGGAGCCGTCCGATCCCGGCCGGGCCCGCCCGGTCTCCCGTCCGCAGGACGAGCCGATCTACTCCCAGCTCGCGGCCGAGTGGCGCGGGAACGGCCGGACGCTGCCCGGGGGGCAGGACCGGGAATGGGCCGAACTCGTCGCCCGGCGGACCTGGCGCTGAGACCCGGAACGGCAGACGGCGGCCGGCCGCGGCCGGTCTGTCGGAAGCCTTGACATGTCCAATTGACGATGCGTCAATTCCAACAGCGACCAACATTTTCCGTCCAATACGACCAGCATGCCCCGGGCGAGCCGGGGCTCGCTGCGTGCTGCGGTCGGACCGTTTCCGGTCGCATCCCACCTGCTGAGAGGTGATCCGGTGACCAGAGCGCGGCGTTGCGGAACAGGTCTTCCGACAGTGCTCGGGGTGGTGACACTGCTGCTGATAGCGATGGGTTTTGGGCCGACCGCCCCAAAGGCGCACGCCGCCACCGCGACGACGATATCCGTCAGCGGGACCAGCGCGGGCAAGACCTTCGACGGGATCGGGGCCATCAGCGGCGGCGGGGGCAACACCCGGCTGCTCACCGACTACCCCGCGGCCCAGCAGCAGCAGATCCTCAACTACCTGTTCAAGCCCGGCTACGGAGCCGACCTACAGATCCTCAAGGTGGAGATCGGCGGCGACACCAACTCCACCGACGGCTCCGAGTCCAGCCATATGCACACCGCCTCGGCCGTCAACTGCGGTACTGGGTACGAGTGGTGGCTGATGGAGCAGGCCAAGGCGCTCAATCCCTCGATCAAGCTCTACGGTCTGGCCTGGGGTGCGCCCGGATGGATCGGCGGCGGCAGCTTCTGGTCCACCGACATGGTCAACTACCTGGTGAACTGGCTGGGTTGCGCAAAGTCGCACGGCCTGACCATCGACTACCTCGGCGGCTGGAACGAGCGCGGCTACAACATCGCCTGGTACGAGCAGCTGCGCTCCACCCTGAACGCCGACGGCTACTCGGCCATCCAGATCGTGGGCGCCGACAGCGACTGGAGCGTCGCCACCGACATCGCGTCCAACTCCGCCTTCGCCAACGCCGTCTCGATCATCGGGGTGCACTACCCCTGCGCGGGCGGGGACGGCGGGACGGCCAACACCTGCAGCGGCAACACGACCGCGACCGGCACCGGCAAGCCGTTGTGGGCCAGCGAGAACGGCTCGCAGGACCTCAACGCCGGGGCCGCCGCGCTGATCCGCTCGATCACCCGCGGCTATCTGGACGGCGGGCTGACCGCCTACATCAACTGGCCGGTGGTCGCCGCGGTCTACCCGAACCTGCCCTATGACACCGACGGCCTGGTGCTCGCCGCCCAGCCGTGGTCCGGCGCCTACAGCGTCGGCAAGAGCCTGTGGGCCACCGCCCAGGTCACCCAGTTCACCGCACCGGGCTGGCAGTTCCTCAACACCGGCTCGGGCTACCTCGGCGGCAGCGAGTCCAACGGCAGCTATGTGTCGCTGAAGTCGAGCAGCGGCGGCAACTACTCCACCGTCATCGAGACCACCACGGCCACCGCCGCCCAGACCGTCACGGTGAACGTCTCCGGGGGCCTGTCCACCGGCGCCGTCCACGTCTGGGCGACCAACCTGAGCGCGTCCGCCGCCACCGGCGGCATGGTGCAGCAGAGCGACATCACCCCCTCGGGCGGCTCGTACTCGCTCACGGTGCAGCCCGGGTACATCTACACGCTGACCACCACCACCGGCCAGGGCAAGGGCACCGCGGCGAGTCCGGCGCAGAGCGCGCTGACCCTGCCGTACTCCGACACCTTCGACAGCGACACCACCGACCAGCAGCCGCGCTACCTCTCCCAGCAGCAGGGCGCCTTCGAGGTGGAGCCCTGCGCCGGCGGCCGCAGCGGCAGCTGCGTGGCCCAGCAGGCGCTGGTCAAGCCGATCGAGTGGGACGGCGACGCCAACCCCTACACCATCGGCGGCAGCCTGGGCTGGACCAACTACACCGTCGCCGCGGACGCCCTGATCAAGACGGCCGGCTCGGTACAGCTGCTGGGACGGGCCGGCACCCAGCACAGCTTCGGTCCGGCCGGGATCAACGACTACTACCTGCAGCTCAGCAACACCGGGGCCTGGTCGATCGTCCGCAACACCACCGGAAACACGCTCACCACGCTGGCAAGCGGCACGGTGACCGCACCGGGGCTCGGCAGCTGGCACCACCTGGCGCTGACCTTCAACGGCAGCAGCATCAGCGCGGCCGTCGACGGCACCACCGTGGGCAGCGCCACCGACAGCAGCTACATCGCCGGCATGGTCGGGCTGGGCACCAGCGGCTACCAGGGCGACCAGTTCGACAACCTGACGGTCACTCCGGTCGGCACCACCCCGACCGCCCGGCCCATCGTGGCCGTCGACAACTCCGGCAAGTGCGTCGACGACAACAACGGCTCCAGCACCAACGGCACCAAGGTCCAGCTGTGGGACTGCAACCTGACCGCCGCGCAGAACTGGACGGTCGGCACCGACGGCACCGTCCGCAGCAACGGCGGCGCCTGCCTGGACATCACCGGCGCCGCCACCGCCGACGGGACCCTGGTCGAGCTGTGGACCTGCAACGGCGGCGCCAACCAGCAGTGGCAGCAGCAGGGCAGCGCCCTGGTGAACCCGGCGTCGGGCAAGTGCCTGGACGACACCGGGTTCAACACCGCCAACGGCACCCAGCTGGAGATCTGGACCTGCAACGGCGGCGCCAACCAGCAGTGGGTCGAGACCTCGCAGTGACCGCCGGGGTGAGCGCCGCCGCGGTCGGGGCCGCGGCGGCGCTCACCCCCCGAGCAGATCTCATTTCGGTTACGGGTCCAGTCCAGTTGTGGGCAATCTTTCATGTCCCTGCCACCTTGGTCGGGGCGCCAGGACATCTGTGCGGCCCAGAGTTCAGCCGTCGTGTCCTGCCCACCGATCCGGAGGACTCCGTGGCCCCCCTCACCCGTCGCACCTTCCTCGGCTCCGCCGCCGCCCTCGGCGCCGCCCTCGGCATCGAGGCGGTGACCGGCCCCGCGTCCAGCGCCGCGGCAGCCGCCACCGGCACCATCAAGGACGTCAAGCACGTGGTCGTGCTGATGCAGGAGAACCGCAGCTTCGACCACTACTTCGGCACCCTCAAAGGGGTGCGCGGCTTCGCGGACCGCAGCACGGTGCCGCTGTCGGGCGGCTACTCGGTCTTCAACCAGCCCAACGGCAGCGGCCGCCAGTACCCGTGGCAGCTCAGCGCCACCACCACCTGGGACTTCGGCGCCACCCCGGAGACCCTGGCGCAGTGCGACGGCTCGCTGGACCACGGCTGGTCCACCCAGCACAGCGCCTGGAACGGCGGGAAGATGGACAACTGGATCTCCGCCAAGGGCTCCAGCCGCACCATGGGCTTCCTCAACCGCTCGGACATCCCCTTCCACTACGCCCTCGCCGACGCCTACACCATCTGCGACGCGTACCACTGCTCGATCCTCAGTGCGACCGGGCCCAACCGCACCTATCTGTGGGGCGGGATGATCGACCCGGGCGGGACGGCCGGCGGCCCCGCCTACGACGGCGGCTCGGAGTCCGGCCTCAGCTGGCAGACCTACGCCGAGACCCTGCAGAACGCCGGGGTCAGCTGGAAGGTCTACCAGAACGCCAGTGACAACTTCGGCGACAACGGCCTCGCGTACTTCAAGCAGTTCGCCAACGCCGCCGCCGGCAGCACGCTCTACCAGCGCGGCATGGCCTCGGTCCGCTCCACCGGCTCCACCCCCGACGACATCGCGGCCGCGATCAGGGCCGACGCCCTGGCCGGCACCCTGCCCCAGGTCTCCTGGGTGGTGGCCAGCCAGGCCTTCTCCGAGCACCCGGACGCGCCGCCGAACGACGGTGCGCACTTCATCAACCTGGTGCTGCAGGCCCTGGCCGCCGACAGCGGCGTGCTGGACTCCACCGTGCTGTTCCTCAACTACGACGAGAACGACGGCTTCTTCGACCACGTCCCGCCGCCGGTCGCGCCCTCGGGGACGGCCGGCGAGAGCTACAGCGGTCAGCCGCTCGGGCTGGGCTTCCGGGTGCCGATGGTCATCGTCTCCCCCTGGACCCGCGGCGGCTGGGTGGACTCCCAGGTCTCCGACCACACCTCGGTGATCCGTTTCCTGGAGACCTGGACCACAGCCCTGGGCACCCCCGCGATCTGTCAGAGCATCAGCTCCTGGCGGCGCAAGGTCTGCGGCGACCTCACCGGCGCCTTCGACTTCGCCAACCCGGTCTCCGGTCTGCCCGCACTGCCCTCCACCAGCGCCACCATCGGCCAGGCGAACTGCAACGCCCTGGTCAACCCGGGTCCCGGTACCAATGCGATGCCCACCCAGGAGGCCGGCACCCGCCCCGCGCGCGCCCTGCCGTACCAGCCCAACGGCTTCGTGGACCACCTGGAGTTCGACTCCGGCGGCAAGACCCTGGTGTGGATCAGGATGGCCAACCAGGGCGCGCAGGCCACCTCCGCCGCCCACTTCTCCATCCACGCCAACGCCTACCGCAGCGGCGGCCCCTGGCAGTACACCGTGGACCCGGGCGGCACCGCCTCCGACTTCTTCAACGCCGGCACCGGCTACGGCAACGGGAAGTACGACCTCACCCTGGTCGGCCCCAACCGCTTCCTGCGCCGCTTCGCCGGCGACACCACCGCCGCGGGGAGCAAGGCCGAGGCCGTCCCCTCCTTCGCGCCCGCCCCGGACACCGGCAAGCAGGCGGTCTGGTTCGCCCTGGCCAACACCTCCACGGGGCAGGTCACCTTCACCATCACCGCCACCGGCTACCGCACCGACGGCCCGTGGACCTACCAGGTCCCGGCCGGCGGCAGCGTCTCGGACTACTTCAACGCCGTCGCCTACAGCAACGGCTGGTACGACTTCACCGTCACCGTGAGCAGCGACCCGAGCTGGAGCCGCCGCTTCACCGGCCACATCGAGACCGGCGCCGCCAGCGTCAGCGGATAGCGCGTCAGGAGACAGTGCGTCAGGGGCGCGGCGCCCCGGCCTGGATCCAGCGGTAGAGGGGCTCACCGGGGCAGTCGGTGTCGCGGCCGTCCCGGTGCCCCGCGACCTCCGGCCCGGCGGCGCCGTGCTCGCGCAGCCAGTCGACGGCGTCGCACAGCCCGTTCAGCAGCGCCGTGCCGGGCTCGGTCAGCCCGGAGTCGCCGATCATGGCGCAGACCGCGTAGTGGGCCCGGTTGAGCCCGCGATCACCGTTGGCGCCGCTCTCGTGGTGCGCGCCCCGCCCCTCGAAGACCCGCCCGTGCGGGCAGACCAGGGCGTTGTAGGCGATGTCGATCCAGCCCTGCACGGTGTCGGCCAGGTGCATCGCCTGGATCTCCCGCACCCGGGCGGCGCAGCGGTGGTGCCGGTCCGGGAGCGCCAGGTCGGCGGGGACCTGCCGACCCTCGTAGTGGATCTTGACGCCGCGGGTGCGCGGCAGAGCCCGCCACTGCTCCAACGGCGGCAGCGCGCCCCACTCCGCACGGGTCACCAGGGTCTCCACGCAGGTGATTCTAGGAGGCTGTGGAGAAGGGGTTGGTGGTATCCGCCGGGGTCGTGCCCGCCGGAGCGGGCGACGGCAGGAGCGAGGAGGAAGGCGAACCCGACGTCGAACCGGAGGGTGACGGCGACGGCGACGGCGAGGGTGAGGGTGAGGGTGAAGGCGACGGCGAGGAGGAGGCAGAGCCCGACGTCGAGGCCGACCCGGATGTGCTCGTCGAGACGCTGGGCGCGGAGCTGGTGCTCGGGGGCGGCGTCCGGTGGTCCGTGTCGCCCCGGCCGCCCGTGGGCCGGCCGAACCACTGGCCGGTCTCCGGGTCCACCAGCACGATCACCGTCACCTCGACCTCCGAGGGCACGACGACCACGGTGTTCCCGGGCTCGAAGGAGGTCCACCTGGTGCCGGTGAACCTGGTCGAGGCATCGTCGGCCAGCGGCGCCAGCAGGGGATTCCCACAGGCGCAGCGCACCCGCGGCAGCCCGTGGGCGTCGATGAGCACAGCGGTGCCGCCCTGCAGCACGGACTGGAAGCTGGTCGCGGCGCCGTTGCTGAAGCCGTGGTTGGTGACCCGGGTGTCCAGTCGCAGCACCACCGGGGTGAGCGTGCGCAGGTAGGACGGGACGGCCGAGGAGTCGATGCCCTCCACTCCGGCCCAGGCCCTGGCCTTGTCCGGGTGGGCGGTGAGGAAGGCGGACAACTGGGCCACATCACAGCTGGAGAGCCGCTCGGTGCCGCCGTAGAGGCCGACCGCGGAACCCTGGTAGCGGAGGGCGCCCGCAGCGGCGGCCGTCGCCCCGGTGGAGTTCGCGGCCGAGGGCTTCGCCGAGACGGTCGCCGCGGTGGCGACCGAGGCGGTGAAGGGGGCGGGGCCCGCGCTGCCGACCGACTGCAGGGCGACCTCCTGGGCGGCCTGCGCGGTCTGCTTCGGCGAACGGTTGGTCAGGACCACCGCGAGTACCGCCGCGACGGCGGCGACACCGGCGACCAGCGCGATTCCTCGCACGCTGCGCCACCACGGACGGCGCGGACCGCCGGACGAGGCCGCCGACAGCCGCCGGTCGCCCGGAGGCTGTGACGGCGGACCTGAGATCTCGGTGGGCGGCCCCCAGTCCGGGGACGAGCCCTGACCGGAGCCGGACCCGGGCCTCGGGGACTGGCCCGACGGCGGCGGACTGGACGACGGTCCGGAGAGCGGACCGGACGGAGGGCCCGACGGCGGCTGGGACTGCTGTCCGGACGGCAGGTCGGACGGGGGTTGGGAACTCACGATCCTTGCCTCCACTACCTGGAAGACCCGCGCCACATCCCATGGCGCCGGTTGCGCCCCCCGGTCCTGCCGTGATCATCACGTCCATTGTCTGCGCCGCCTCCGGGGCAGCCGCAACCGCAGCGGCGGCCACCCGGCCACCCGGCTCGCCGAACGCCACAGCGTGGCCGAAGCTGAAACCCGGAAGCAGCCCACCCCTCCCCCGACAGGAGCCGGCGTGCAGCACAGCGACGTTCCCCGGCCACCCGCGGGAGTACTGCGCGGCTGGGCGGCAGCCCTGGGCACGGTGGCCGCGACCCTGCTGGCGATGGGCGCCACGGCCGCCGTCGGGCTCTGGCTGGCCGAGGCCGGAACGCTGCCCCACGGAGCGTTCGCGGCCGTGCTCGCCGCCACGGTGCTGATGGCGCTCGGAGCTCCGGTGACCATGGACGGCAGCGCCGGATTCCTCGCCCAGGCCCACGCCGGCATCGCCGCCCTGCCCCTGACGGTGAGTCTGGTCGGCGGGCTGGTCGCGGCGGTCTGCTTCCTGCGCCCGCTGCGCTTCCGGGCCACGGCCCACGGCGGCGAGCTGCTCGGCGCGGTGGCGCGGACGGCGCTGCTGTGGCTCGCGGCGCTGCTGCTGCTCGCCCTGGCGGCCCGGCACACCTTCACCGTGTCCTCCACCGGCAGCGGACTCGCCGACACGATCGGTTCCGCCATCGGAGTGACCCCGACCGTGGGTTTCCGGGTGAGCCTGCCCGCCGCAGGCTGGGGTCTGCTGTGGCTGCTGGTCGTGCTGGCCCTGGCCTTCGCGGTCTCGCGCCGCGCCCCGCTGCCCAGCGGGCTGCTGCGGCTGCGGGCGGCCGTCCAGCCGTGCGCCGCCGCGATGCTCCTGCTGCTGCTCGGCTACGCGGCCCTGGGCGCGGTCGCGGGGGTGGTCACCGCCCTCACCCACGGGCCGGCCCGGCCCACCTTCGCCGTGGTCCTCCTCGCGGTGCCCAACCTCGCCTGGCTGGCCCTGGGCATCGGCCTGGGCGCCTCCTGGCACGGCCATGTGAACGGCAGCATCGGCCTGCCCGTGCCCGAGGTCCTCTCCTCGGTCCTGCGGACCTCGGGCAGCGCCGACACCACGCTCGACCTGAGCACGCTGTCCCGGTTCGACGGCCGGGTCTGGGCGCTGCCGGTCCTGGCGGCGTGCCTGCTGGTCGCGGCCGTTGCGGTGACGGCGGCCCGGGCGCACGCCCGGCCCCGCCCCTGGCAGCACGCGCTGAAGACGGGCGCCGCGCTGGCGGTCACCATGCTGCTGGTGGCTCTGGCGACGCGGATCTCGGCCGGCTACGGGATGTCGCTGCTGGGGGTCGGCGACGCCGGCGACCTCGCCGCACTGACGGGCGGCGGCTCCGGCGGCGGAAGTCCGGTCGCCGGGTCGCTCTTCCTGCGACCGGACCTGCTGCGGGCGGTGACGCTGGGCGCCCTGTGGGGAACGGTGGCGGGGTTCCTCGGCAGCCTGCCGGCGGCGCGGATCAACCGCGAGCCGGCCCTGCCGCCCCGGTGACGACGGCCGGGCCGCCCGTCGCCCGGCCGGCCGCGAAGACCGGCCGGGCCCAGGCCGGTGGCTCCGGCAGTCCGGTCACCGACCCGTCCAGTCTCGGAACCACCTGGGTCGGGGTCCGCTCCCCCGCCGGCGCCGGGCTCCGGCCCGCGTCGCGCAGCGCGGCGACGAAGGCCAGGCAGGTGGCGTACCGGTCCTCGGGGTCCTTGGCCAGCGCCTTGGCCAGTACCGGGTCCAGTGCCTCGGGCAGTTCGGCGCGCAGGGCACGGAGCGAGGGCACGGGTTCGTGCACATGGGCCCAGAGCAGCGCCATGTCGTCGTCCCGCCGGAACGGCGGGGCCCCGGTCAGTGCCTCGAAGACCACGCATCCCAGGCTGTAGACGTCGCAGCGGCCGTCCACCGGGCGGCCGGAGATCTGCTCCGGCGCCACGTAGTCGACGGTGCCGACGAACTGGCCCAGGGTGGTGAACCCGGTCAGCGAGAGCGACTTCTTGGTCAGCCCGAAGTCCGTCAGGTAGACGTGCTCGGGATGGTCGCTGTCGGTCCCCTCGGCGACCAGGATGTTGCCGGGCTTGACGTCCCGGTGCACCAGGTCGTGGGCGTGCGCGGCGTCCAGCGCGGAGGCGACCTGGACGGCGATGCGGACCGTCTGCCGGAGCGGCAGCGGCCCCTGCCGGTCCAGCAGGGCGCGCAGGTCCATGCCCTGGACGTAGCACATGGCGATGTAGAGGACGCCCTCGGCCTCGCCCGCTTCGAACACCGGGACGATGTGCGGGTGGTCGATGGCGGCCGCGACTCTGGACTCGTGGGCGAAGCGGCTGCGGAAGACGTCGTTGCGGGCCAGTTCGGGGGCCAGCAGCTTGACCGCCACCTTGCGGCCCAGGCGGAGGTCCTCGGCCAGGTAGACCACGGCCATCCCGCCGCGGCCGAGTTCCCGTTCCAGCAGGTAGCCGGCGATGCGGCGGCCGATCATGCCGGTGTGCGCCGTGGTCATCCGGGCTCACCCGGCTCGGTGACGTGAGGCGTGCCGGCCGGCGACGCCTCGGCCGGGGGCGCCTCGACGGTGGCGTAGGGCTGGAGCCTGGTGCCGTCGCAGTAGAACCAGCGGTCCCGGTCCAGGTCCAGCAGCCAGGCGGAGGTGCCGTCGACGACGGCGCCGAGCCGGAATCCGGCCGCCCGGCGCTGGAAGGCCTCCAGCTCCAGCCGACCGGCGACGAGCTCGTCCACCAGGCCCCGGTAGGCCGCCAGCGCCAGTTCCAGCCTGGCCAGCAGCGGGCGGGGGTCGGTCATGGCGGTGAGCGGCTGCGACGCGCCGTCGGGGCTGCGCGGGAGGGCGACCAGCAGCCGGCCGTCCACCCAGGCGGCCCAGCCGTTGGCGCAGACGACCCGGGTCCAGTCCCCGCGGCGTTCCAGCACCTGCACCGGCAGCAGCGGATCGAGCGCCGTCGAGGGCTGGGACGGGTCCGGTCCCGCCCAGGTCGCCAGGCCCTCGGGCGGTGCCACATGCGTCGGCTGGAACTCCGCGGGGTTCATCGGCGGGCCGCTAACGACGCATGATGGTGGGTTCGCGCCTGCGCAGCAGGCGGGCGACCAGCAGTCCCAGCACCAGCGAGAGCAGCACCAGCATGCCCAGGTTCAGCAGCCAGACACCGGCGCTGTGGGCGAACAGCGGGTCGCTGCTCAGCGTGCCCGGAACGATCCGGTGCAGGTCGATGGTGCCCGCCATCGCCCCCAGGGCCCAGCGCGCGGGCACCAGCCAGGAGAGCTGGTCGAGCACCGGCACCCCGTTCAGCGGGAGCAGCGCACCGCAGAAGACCACCTGCACGATGGCGAGCAGCACCAGCAGCGGCATGGTGACCTCCTCCTTGCGCACCAGGGCCGAGATCAGCAGGCCGAGCATCATCGCGGTGAACGACAGCAGCGCGACGGCCAGGGTGATCTCGATCAGCGGTGGCAGGAAGACCCCTCCCCCGCCCTGCGGGCGCAGTTTCACACCGATGAGGCCGACCATGGTGAGCACCACCGCCTGGACCACCGTCACCGTGCCGAGCACCACGATCTTCGAGCACAGGTACGCGGACCGGGAGAGCCCGACCGCGCGTTCGCGCTGGTAGATCACCCGTTCCTTGACCAGTTCGCGCACCGCGTTGGCGGCGCCGGTGAGCACGCCGCCGACGCAGAGGATGAGCAGCGCGTTGAGCGCGGTGCTCTGGTCGAGCCGGCGGCCGGCCAGGGCGTGCGTCATGGCTCCCATCACGAAGGGGAGGGCGATCATGATGGCCAGGAAGGTGCGGTCCGCGGCCAGGGCCGCGGCATAGCGGCGCACCAGGGTGCCGAGCTGGGATCCCCAGCTCTGCGCCTTCGGCGGGGGCAGCGATGGTCTCGGGGAGGCGCCGACCTGCCCGGGCCGGCCCATCGCGGCGGCGATGTAGCGGCGGTAGGAGTCCGAGGCGCGGTACTGGCCCGCCCAGTCCCGGTCCGCGTGCTGTTCGAAGGCCTCGAAGGCCGACGGCCATTCACTGAAGCCGACGAACTCCAGGGTCTCGCCGGGAGGTCCGTAGAAGGCGATCCGGCCGCCGGGGGCGAGCAGCAGCAACCGGTCGCAGACGTCCAGGCTGAGCACGCTGTGGGTGACCACGATGACGGTCCGCCCGTCGTCCGCCAGGTCCCGCAGCATGTGCATCACGGAGCGGTCCATGCCGGGGTCCAGACCGGAGGTCGGCTCGTCGAGGAAGAGCAGCGAGGGCTTGGTGAGCAGTTCCAGGGCGACGCTGACCCGCTTGCGCTGGCCTCCGGAGAGGCTGGAGATCACCTGGTCCGCGCGGGGTTCGAGGCCGAGCTCCCCGATCACCTCCTCGACCCGGGCCCGGCGTTCGGACTCGGCGGTGTCCCCGGGGAAGCGCAGTTCGGCGGCGTAGCGCAGGGCGCGACGCACCGTCAGCTGGGTGTGCAGGATGTCGTCCTGCGGGACCAGGCCGATGCGCTGGCGCAGCTCGGCGTAGTCCCGGTACAGGTCCCGGCCGTCGTAGCGGACGGTGCCCTCGTCGGCGGGGCGCAGCCCGGTGAGCGCGTTGAGCAGGGTGGACTTCCCGGCGCCGCTGGGCCCTGCGACGGCCAGCAGGCACTTCTGCGCCACCGGGAAGGAGACCCGGTCCAGCAGCGTCCGCCCGTCGCCCACCCGGACCACCAGGCCCTGGACGTCCAGCGAGACCTCGCCGTCGTCCACGAACTCCTGGAGTTCGTCGCCGACCAGGCAGAACACGGAGTGCCCGATGCCGATCAGATCGCCTGCCCCGACCAGGGAGTAGACCACCGGGGCGCCGTTGACATAGGTGCCGTTGTGGCTCCCCTGGTCGACGATCGCGTAGCGGCCCTGCGGCACGGCGCGCAGCTCGGCGTGGTGCCGGGAGACCGCCAGGTCCTCGATGACCAGGTCGTTGTCGGCGGCGCGCCCGATCCGGATGGTCCGCTCCGGCAGGCTGCGGATCGTGGTCGGCCGGCGGTAGGAGCCGGTGATGGACGTCAGCGCCGAGGGTGACCGCGAGGGTGCCGCCGGTGATGGCGCCGGGAGGAGGCTGAGCGCGGCCCGGGGTCCGTCGACGGCGTTGCCGAAGCGCACGACGCTGCCGGGGCCGACGTCGAGATGCCGCACCTGGCGGCCGTCGGTGAACGTGCCGTTGGTGCTCCCGGCGTCGTCGAGCACCCAGTGGCCGTCCCCGACGTGCAGGACGGCGTGGTGCCAGGAAACCCGGGGGTCCGCGAACATGATGTCGCTCAGCGGGTCACGACCGACCTGGTACGAGCGGCTCGGGCTGATCAGCTGCGAGTCGCCGTCGGTCTCCAGAAGGAGCTGTGGCGCGTTGGGCGCGATAAGTCGCTCTCCCATGCACGAAATTCTACGTCCGGGCCGGAGGGCCTGCCCGGGCGGCGCACGTGGACCCCACCACCGCTTCTGCCGGGCGGCATGGGGTCCACGTGCCCGGGCGGCGGGTTGCGACCGGCGCCGTCCGGGCGCCTCAAGGGTGGCACGTACACGTCATTCAATTCAATCCCTCGCGTACGGTTCCTTCCCACCGCTCGCGCACGCCCGTTACAACTTCACCGCGGCCGCCGACTCCGACCGGGGCTGAAGCCGGGGCTGAGGCGGCGTCATCCGCCATACCAGCCAGCCCAGTACCGCCAGCCCGACCACGGCGGCGGCGAACGGCAGCTCCGGCCCCGAGGCCGGCAGCCAGCTGCCGGTGAACGGGTTCCACGGCTGGACCGGCAGCGGGTTGCCCGCCCTGATGCCCTGCTGGTAGCGCAGCATCGCCGCATAGAAGGTGACGAACTGCAGCGGCAGCAGCAGCAGGACGTAGCCGCGGGTCAGCGTCCGCAGGTGCGCGTCGCTGAACACGCCCCGTTCGACCAGGAGGTACCCGCCCAGGATCGGCACGCCGAGGATCGCCGGCAGACCGTAGCGGCCCTGGGAGAGGTACCAGCCCTGGCTTATCGGGCCTATGTCGCTGGCGAGGAGCAGCCCGAAGGTGCCGACGACCAGGATGCCCAGCCTGATTCGGTCGAGCGTTCGGGTCAGCACCATGGCGGTGAAGAGCAGGGCGCCGAAGGCGCAGAACCAGATCGGGAAGACGATCGCGGGCGGTGAGGTCTCGCCGAATCCGACCAGCCCCACCATGCCCTTGACCAGGTACTCGCCCCGGTCCCAGATGTCCACGCTGAAGGCGGCGAAGATCTTGTAGGGCAGCGACCGGCCGCCACTGGTGGAGACCGCGTCGCCCGCCGGGTCCTGCCACACCGACCAGAGCACGCCCGCGACCACGGTGACCGCCACGAACGCGCCCCAGCGGCGGACCATCCGCAGGCGGGTCAGCCGACGCAGCCGGTCCCGGGACATCCCCAGCGCGGCGACGCCGAAGATCAGGACCAGCCAGAGTATTCCGCCGAAGCGCACCGTGGCCACGATCGCCGCACCGAGCGCGGCCAGCCGGACCAGGGCGGCCGACCGCTGCCGTCCGTCGACCAGCAGCACCAGAGCGGTCCACAGCACGGCCGCGCCGCCGATCTCCAGACCCGCCGGATTGATCGCGGGCGCCAGGTTCACCGCCACCGGGGTGAGCGCCACCAGCAGTCCGGCCAGCATGCGCCGGCCGCGCCGGGCCATCGCCGTGATCGCGAAGGCGGCCGCGAACAGGGCGCTGACCATCGCGTCGGACAGCAGTCTGGCCAGGTAGATCCCGGTGGAGTCGGGCCACAGCCGCAGTGGCTGGCCCACGATCACGTAGTAGATGGGGTTGTAGCGTGCGGCGCCCGAGGGGATCTCGACGATGGTGTGCTCGTCCTGCACCCGGCCGGCCGCCGGCGAGCAGCCGGCCGCGACACCCGGGTCCTGCTGGAAGCAGGCGGCGCTGGCCGGGGCGTTGGGGGCGAGGCTCTTGGGCACCTTGATCAGCGGGGTGCCGTCCGACTGGGTGTCGCCGTTGAAGACGATCTGCCCCCCGGCGGCGGTGTAGGCCCGCGCCGCATGGCGCGCCTCGTCCGCGAAGCCGTCGTAGGGCACGGCCAGGCCCCAGCCGATGCCGAGGACCAGAAAGCCGACGAAGGCCCACCAGAAGACACGGACAGGGGTCCACCGCTCCGGGGCCCGTTCGGGCTCGGCTACGGCAGTGGGGTTCGACCCGACAGCGGCGACAGCCATGGTCCTCGACAATCCGAATCCGCTACAACCTGGGGACGTGTGGCACGACAGGACCGATACGCAGATCAGACAAGCTTTCGGCCGAGTCGGGCAGACGATACACCGACCGCCTGGGAGCCCTCGGGGAACCTCATGTTCCGGTCGGCATGTGTTCACCCTGACGCCTTCCGCACGGCGGTCCGCACTACGGTGCGGTCGCGGACGGATCTGGCGGGGTCGGCAGCGGGACGGAAGCCAGTCCGACGTCGGGCTGCCCCGCGAGCGCTCCGGTGACGGCCTCCTTCCAGATCGGTCCGGCCAGCGTGCCGCCGAACGCGTCCGAGACGTACGCCCCACCGTAACTGCGGTTGTTCAGGCTCTCCAGCGGGGCCTTGGTGTCGCTGACCACGGCCGCGCCGGCGAGCTGCGCGGTGAAGCCGGTGAACCAGACCTGGCGGTGCCCGTCGGTGGTGCCGGTCTTCCCGGCGTCGTCGCGGTTGTCCAGCCCGGCGGGCGCGCCGGTGCCGTCCTGGACCACCCCGTGCAGCATGGTGGTGATCGCGTCCGCGGTGTCCGAGGACATGGCCGACGAGCAGGACGCCCTGGGCACCGGCAGACTCGCGCCGGCCGGCGTGCGGACCGAGGTCAGCGCGATCGGGGCGCAGTAGGTGCCGTGCGCGGCGAACGCCGCGTAGGCGTCGGCCATCTGCAGCGGCGTGAAGTTGTTGGTCCCCAGGGTCAGCGACTGGACCTGGTCGACGGGCCGGAGATGGCCGGAGCCGTCGGTCAGGGCCTGGGAGCCCAGGCCCAGCGAGCGGGCCATCCGGACCACGTTGCACAGCCCCGCGTCGGCCTCCAGCGGGACGAAGTAGGTGTTGACCGACTGCGCCATCGCGGTGGGCATGTCGAAGGGGCCGACCAGGTCGGGGCTGTCGTTCTGGTCCCCGGGCACCTGCGGCAGGGTGCGGCCGTCGCAGGTCTGCATCGAGGGGTAGTCGTCCTTGTAGGGCGCCGGGTACACCTGGTCCATGCCGATCCCGTTCTCCAGTGCGGCGGCGGCGGTGACCGGCTTGAACGTCGAACCGGTCTGGAAGCCGCTCCCGCCGCCCATCAGGCGGTCGACATTGAGGTTGAGCTCGGTCTCGTGGTCGCCGGGCCCGTAGGGGCGGCTCTGGGCCATCGCGATGATCTTACCGGTGCCCGGCTGGACCAGGGTGACGGCCGCGGCGGCCCGGTCGGTGGCGTAGACATGCCCGGTGACCGCGGCCTGCGCGGCGGCCTGGGCGCCGGGGTCCAGCGTGGTGTGGATCTGCAGCCCGCCGGTGTCCCACAGCGCCTGCCTGGCCTGCGGGGTGGCTCCGAACGCCCGGTTCGCCAGGAACAGGTGCTTCACGTAGTCGCAGAAGAACGCCTCGCCGGTGCCGGCGGTGATGCAGCCCTGCCGCGGCGGGCTGGCCGCCAGCCCCAGCGGCGCGGCCTTGGCCGCCTTCGCCTGCGCCGCGGTGACGCTGTGGTTGGCGACCATGGCGTCGAGCACGGTGTCGCGGCGGTCCTTGGCGGTGTCCGGGTCGCGCATCGGGTCGTAGCGGCTGGGCGACTGCACCAGACCGGCCAGCAGCGCCGCCTGCGGGAGGGTCAGCTCCGACGCCGGGACGCTGAAGTAGCGCTCCGCCGCCGCCTCGATGCCGTATGCCTGCTCCCCGAAGAAGGTGATGTTCAGATAGTTCTCGAGGATCTGGTCCTTGGACATCCGCTCCTCCAGGCCGATCGCGTACTTCATCTCCTGGATCTTGCGTCCCAGCGTCTGCCGCTGCGCCGTCAGCACCCTGGCCTGGTCGTCCCCCGCCTCCTCGACGAAGACGTTCTTGACGTACTGCTGGGCCAGTGTCGAACCGCCCTGGGCGACGCCGCCGGAGCCGGCGTTGCTCACCAGGGCGCGCAGGCTGCCCTTGAGGTCGACGGCGCCGTGCTGGTAGAAGCGGTCGTCCTCGATGTCGACGATGGCACGGCGCATCACCGGCGCTATTCGGTCCAGCGGGACCACGGTGCGGTCGCGGGCGTACACCCTGGCGATGACGCCGCCGCCGGAGTCGTACAGGGTCGACGCCTGGGCGAGCACCGGCGCGGTCAGGCTGTCCGGAAGCTGCTCGAACGAGCCGACCGCCGACTTGGCGCCGTAGCCGATCGCCCCGGTCAGCGGCAGGGCCAGCACCGCGACCAGGACCCCGGCCAGGACGCTCGCGCCGAGCAGGCGTATGAACAGGCCTGCTCTGCCCAGCCGTGTCTGCACCGTCATGTCTGCACCCCTCAGGAGGCGACCGGTTCCGGTTCCAGTTCGCCGGCGGCGAGCGCCGCGGCCCGCAGCGCGGAGCGGTCCACTCCCGCCCAGCCCGCGTCCATCAGCATCTGGGTCCCCTTGACGGCGATCAGCTCGCAGTCCTCCACGACGTGGACCGGCAGGTCGGACTCGGCCCGTACCGCCTCCACCAGGCCGTGCAGCCGGGCGCCGCCGCCGGTGAGCACGATGCCGCGCTCGTAGACGTCGGCGGCCATCTCGACCGGGCAGCCCGCCAGGACCGCGGTGACCTGGTCGCAGACCGCCGCCACGGCCCGTGGCAGCAGCACCTCGTGCAGCTCGCCGAGCGGCAGCATCAGCCCGCGCGGCCGGGCGGTCACCGCGTCCTGGCCGCGGACCGAGACGGTCTCCCGGGCGCCGCGCAGGGTGGTCTTCACCGTCTGCGCCGCGGCGGCCCCGATCACCACCTGGTGCTCCTCGCGCAGATGGCGCAGCAGCAGCGCGTCCAGCGCGTCACCGCCCATCCGGGTGGAACGGGAGGCGATCACCCGTCCGTAGACCACCAGCGCCGCGCTGGTGTGCTCGGCCCCCAGGTCGACCAGGACGCTGGCGTAGGGGGTGTTCACAGCGATGCCCGCGCCGACCGCCGCCGCCAGTGCCTGCGGCACCAGGCGGACGTCGGAGAAGCCGACGTCCCGGCAGAGCTGGCGCAGCGCGGCGGCGCCGAGGTCGGTCACCGCCGGTGAGACGCAGACCCCCACCCGGCCGCCGTAGGTGAGCCTGGCCCGCCCGGACTCGCGCATCAGGGTGCGCACCATGATCTGGGTGACCCGCTGGTCGGCCACGGTTCCGCCGCTGGTGGGGCGGCACAGCTTGAGGGCGCCCCAGGTGCGGCCCTCCATGGCGACCGCGTCCTCGCCCATGGCGAAGATGGTGTCCTGGTCCTCGAGCACGACCCTGGCCGGCATCGACGCCACCGGGGATCCGGCGCCTCTGCGGACGCGGAGGGTCGAAGCACCGAGATCAATGGCAGTACCGGATCGAAGCGTGGACAAGCGTTCCTCCCTGGTTGGGACCTGGAACGATCACACCCCCGGAGCAGCGGGACCGCCACGCGGCCGGTCCGGACGGGGGAACGGAGAGCCCTACGCGCTCCAGTTCTCCGGGGAGCGACCCCCTGTACCCGCACGAAACCCCCTGGTGGCGAGTCTCCGCGGACCGGTCCCCGCCGATTGAGGCTGAGTATGCTTTGTCAGTAATTGGCACCCTTTGCTGCTTTCACCTGGTTCAACCGGTCCTGTCCGCCCGGACCCGGAAGGGACGGCCCGATGGCTGACGAGCAGGGCGGCGACGTCCCGCCGCTGCACGGCGACACCGTGCTGGGCAGCGCGGGGATCGGGGTATGGCGCTGGAACCGGCCGGCAGCCGTGCTGGAGGTGGATCCCATCGCGGCGCGCCTGCTCGGGGTGGACACCGCGACGGAACGGCTGGGCGAGCGGCGGCTGCGCTCGCTGCTGCACGCCGAGGACTACATCCGGCTGCGCTCCACCGCGGAGCTGGCCATCGCCGAGCAGCGGCCCTTCGACGTCCGGGTCCGGGTGCTCACCGCCCGGGGCACCCTGCGCCGGGTGCTGCACCTGCAGCTCGTGCCCGCCGGGCCGGGCCGGCCGTGGCCGATCCAGGGCACCGCGCTCGAAGGGCAGCTCGCCGACATCTGCGAGGGCGGCCTCTCGGCGACCGTGCCGCGCGGGGACCCGAGCCGGGACCCGGAACTGGACCCCGAACTGGACACAGAACTGGACGCAGACCCGGACACGGACCCGGAGCTGGACGCCGAGCTGCGCCAGATCGACGCGATGAACCGCGCCCCGGTGTCGCCGCGCACCATCAGCCGCAGCCGCCCGCGCGGCGCCGCCAACGGTGCGCAGCAGCAGACGACCCCGGGCCCCGCCAATCTGCGCCGCTCCCGCGAGGCGTTCCTTCTGGACGCCGGACGGGCGCTGGCGGAGGCCGGCACCACCGCCGAGGTGCTGCGGGTGGTGGCCTCGCTGTCCATGCCCGGCTTCTCCCCGGACGGACTCGCGGTCTTCGGCGTGGACGGCAGCACCCTGACCGTGGTGGGCCAGCACGGCTACGAGCGCGGCGACGAAGCGGCCTTCACCATGCCGGTCGACACCGACTACCCGGCCGCCGTGGTGGTCCGCACCGGGCGCGCGCTCTACCTGTCCTCCCCCGAGGAGTACAGCGCCCGCTTCCCCGCGACCTGGCCGCTGGCCGCCGGCTTCGGCCGCCGGTCCTGGGCCTTTCTGCCGCTGGTCGCCACCGGACGTACCACCGGGGCCTGGATGGCGGCCTTCCGCACCCCGGTGCGCTTCACCCCCGACGAGCGCGCGGTGCTGTCCACGGTGGCCCGAATGCTGGCCCACGCCCTGGAACGGGCCCACACCAACGAGGCCGAGCGGGCGCTGTCACGGGGCCTGCGGCGCAGCATGGGCACCGGCGCGCCGGCCGCCGAGGGCATCAGCGTGGCCACCCGCTACGTGCCCACCGGCGGCGGGCTGATGGTCGGCGGCGACTGGTACGACATCATCAACCTGCCCGACGGCCGGCTGGCCCTGGTCATCGGCGACGTCCAGGGCCACGACGTGCACGCGGCCGGACTGATGGCGCAGCTGCGCACCGCCGTCCACGCCTACGCGACCGAGGGGCACCGCCCGGACGCGGTGCTCGCCCGCACCTCCCGCTTCCTGGCCGCGCTGGACGACGACCGCTTCGCCACCTGCATCTACATCGAGGCCGACCCGGCCAACGGCACCCTCTCCATGGCCCGGGCCGGCCATCCCCACCCGGTGCTGCGGATGCCCGACGGCACCTGCCTGATCCGGCACATCGACGGCGGGCTGCCGCTGGGCCTGATGCCCGAGGGCGAGGACTACCCGGTCACCACGCTGGAGCTGCAGCCCGGCGAGATCATGCTGCTGTGCACCGACGGGCTGATCGAGACCGGCGGCCACGACATGTTCAGCGGCTGGATCCGGGTGCGGGACGCCCTGACGCCGGGGCCCACCGACGATCTGGAGGGAATGGCGGACCGGCTGATCGACGCCGTGCACGGCCCCGCCTCGCACAGCGGCCCGGGGCACCTGGCGGACCGCCGCGAGGACGACATCGCCCTGCTGCTGCTGCGCCGCGACGCGGTCGGTCAGAGCCAGGCCGTGCCGGACCGGCGGCTGGTGCTGACGGTGGGCCAGGACCAGGCCGAACGGATCGCCGGGGCCCGCGAGGAGCTGCGTGCGATCATGCACGACTGGGCCGTGCCCGACCAGGTCGACGCGACAGTGCTGCTGGCGACCGAGCTGTTGACCAATGTGCTGGTGCACACGGACCAGGCGGCCGCGCTGGTGGCGACCATGTCCGGTCAGGCCGGCTCCCGCCGGCTGCGGCTGGAGGTGGCCGACGGCAGCGACGACCTGGCGCACCGGCGGTCACCGGGTGAGATGGCCTCGTCCGGCCGGGGTCTGATCCTGCTGGAACTGCTCTCCGACCGCTGGGGGATGGAGCCGCGCGGCGAGGGCAAGTCCCTCTGGTTCGAGCTGGACGAGGCCTGAGCCCGGGGGCGGACGGCTGAGCACGGCCGGTCGGCATGACCGACGCAGCGTTCCGACGGGCCGTCAGCGGGCGTAGACGGCGACGAAGTCGCGGCTGGAGACGTCGTAGTAGCGGTACGGGCCGCGGACGAAGTTGACCAGGTTGCGCGGTACCGGGTCATGCGGCTTCCAGGAGGCGTCGTAGGACATGAAGGAGGGCCAGCTGAGGTTGATGTCCAGCATCATCGCGGTGACCGTTCCCGCCCGCTGGAGCAGGGTGGCGAGGGACTCCACGGAGAGCAGCCGGCCGCCCACGTAGACCAGGTCGCCGTTGCGGTCCACGCCGATCCCGGAGCGGGCGACCATCGTGTTCCCACCGTCGGTGAGCCCCCAGGTCGCGGTCCCGCCCTGGTACACGTCGTCGGTGATCAGGCCGTGGGCCACCAGCGGCACCAGGCACTGCCGCACCCCGACAACGTCGGGACCCATGCTGACGCCGCGGTTCCACACGCCCACGGTGAGCGAGCCGTCCCGGTGGAAGACCTCGGAGGCCGCGCCGGTGCGCAGTTCGCCCACGGTCCTTCCGTTCAGCTGGAAGCCGCCGTGCGAGTCGCCGTTGGAGACCTTGAATCCGCCGTTCCAGGTGGCAACCAGGCCGGTGCGCAGGTCGTCGGGAATGGTCGGCGGGACCCGCCAGTAGCCCCCGGGCTCCTGCGCGCCGGGGTGCAGGTCGAAGCGCAGGGCATCGCGCCTCATCCAGACCACGCCGACCGGGAACTCCGTGTCGGCGGCGTCCGGGCGCACGGTCGTGCTCTGGATGACCGGCTGGCCCTTGACCTTGACCAGCGGCGTGAACCGGCCCTCGTCGGGGTTGGCCGGGGAGACCAGCGGGCGGAGTGCGGCGTGCAGGGGCACCACGGGAACGGGTGGCTGGGGTGGGCTGACCATCGCCCGGCGCACTGCGGCCGCGGCGGAGGCGGAGGGCTGCGGCGTGTCGGAACCCTGACCGCAGGCGGCCGTCGACAGGGCCGCTACGGCCACCGCCGTCGGCCAGGACGCCATTGCGCGGCGCCCCCGGCTCATTTCGCGTACACGGCGGTGAAGTCGCGGCTGGTGGACTCGTAGTAGCGGTTGGCCGGGCGCTCCTGGGAGTCGAGCAGCTTGACCGGGGTGGGGTTCTGCGGGTCCGGCACGGGCTTGTAGTACATGTACGACATCCAGGCCGGGTTGATGTCCAGCTGCATGGCCCGGACGCAGCCGGCCCGCTGCAGCAGGTCCGCCAGGGTGCGCACGGACAGGGCCGGCCCGTAGACGTACACGACACGGCCGTCGCGGGTGATCCCGGCGCCCGAGCGCCAGACGAAGTACTTACCGGCGATGGTCAGGCCCCAGCCGCTCTCCACGTTCTGGTCCACCCCGTCGGGGACGCGGCCGTGGTCCACGATCAGCCTCAGGTTCTGCCGTACCCCGGCGACCTGCGGGGTCATCTGCTCCTCGATGCCCCAGGAGCCGATGTCCAGACGGCCGTCCTTGTAGTAGACCAGGGACGCGGCGTCATCGGTGAGGGTGCCGTGGGTGATGCCGTTGAGGTAGAAGCCGCCGCGCGCCTCGCCGACCTTGAAGCCGCCGTTGAAGGTGGCCATCAGGCCGGTTCGGGCGCCGGCCGGGACCGAGGTCGGCACGCCCCAGTGGTCCGGTCCCGGGTCGGCCTCCCCTGGGTGCAGGGTGAACCTGAGCAGCCGCTGGTCCATGGAGACCGCGCCGGCGACATAGGAGGTGTGCTGGTCGTCGGGGCGGACGTAGGCGCCCATCAGTGCCGGGGTTCCGCGCACACTGCCGAGGACCTCCCAGGTGCCCTCCCCCGCGAGCGGGGTGCCCGCGGGCGAGACCAGCCGGGGCGGCACGACGGCCTTCAGGGACGACGTCCCGGCGCCGGCTGCCGCCGCCCCGGCGCCTGCGGGCTGCAGCGCCATGTCGGGGGCGCCGCCCACCTTCGGCGGATGGGCCTTGTACTGGGCGCTCTCCAGGAAGGTGACCAGCGGTCCCAGCTTGTGGTCCCGACCCCATTCGGCGACCCTCGCGGCCACGCTGTCGTCCCCGGGGGCCGTCAGCGCGCCGCCCAGCGACCAGCCGAGCCAGCCGAGGAACACCGCCGTCAGCGCCAGGACCGCCTGGACGCTGCGGTGCGAGAGGAGTCTGCGGATCCGCCTGCGACGGCGCGGCCGGGGCGCGGGAGCCGCGGCCGGTTCATCGGCGGCGTTCGGATCGACGGCGTTCTGATCGAAGACGTCCTGACCGGGCTGGGGTGTCGGCGACGGCTGCACGCGGTGCTACTCCCTGCGGTGGGGGCCGGACATGGCCCGGCCCGGGCGTCCCCCGTCCCAAGCTAACGGCGCATCAGTGAAGTCGCTCGTCGGAGTGGGCGGTTCGAGGGAGGCCGGGGAGATCGGGGAGGTCGTCCAGGAAGTCGGCGGAGGGCGTGAAGAAGAGCGAGCCGGTGACGGCGGTGGAGAAGTCCAGGATCCGGTCGTGGTTGCCCGGAGGGCTGCCGACGAACATGTTCTCCAGCATCTTCTCGGTCACGGCAGGGGTCCTGGCGTAGCCGAGGAAGTAGGTGCCGTACTCGCCGCGGCCGAGGGAGCCGAACGGCATGTTCTCGCGCAGGATCTGACGCTGGGTGCCGTCCGGGTCGGTGACGGTGTTCAGGGCGACATGGGAGTCGGCGGGCTTCACCGCGTCGTCCAGCTCGATGTTGTCGGCCTTGGTGCGCCCGACCGCCCGCTCCTGCTCCTCGGTGGAGAGGGCGTTCCAGGCGGTCAGGTCGTGCAGGTACTTCTGCACCAGCAGGTAGCTGCCGCCGGAGAAGGCCGGATCCTCCTGGCCGACCAGGACCGCGCGGACCGCGTCGCGGCCCGAGGGGTTCTCGGTGCCGTCGACGAAGCCGAGCAGGTCCCGCTGGTCGAAGTAGCGGAAGCCCTGGGTCTCGTCGACGACCGTGGCGGAGCCGGACAGCCGGCCCACCACCTGGCCGGCGAGTTCGAAGCAGGCGTCCATCCGGGGCGCACGGATGTGCAGCACCAGGTCGCCAGGGGTGGACACGGTGCGGTGCCGCTCCCCCACGAAGTCCCGGAACGGATGCAGTTCCACGGGGCGGGGGCCGGCGAACAGCCGGTCCCAGGCGTCCGAGCCGATGCCGGCCACACAGGCGAGGCCGCCCTCGGGGATCCGGAAGCCGACCGAGCGCTGCAGACCGGAGAGGTCGCCGAGGAGATCGCGTACCGCCGGCTCACCACCCGGGTCGATGGTCAGCACCAGGATGATCGCCGCTGCCGTCAGCGGGCTCACCACCGGTTGGGGCTCTGCACGTTCCTTGTTGTCCGAGCCGTCGGTCGTGGCAGGTGGGAGCGCGGAAGTCATGGGACCACCCTGCCGGTCGTGGCGGCGCCCGGCAACCGAGCCTGCTGCTACGCCCCCAGGCCGACCGCGTCCGGGCCGTCCGCGTCGCTCTCGCCGAACAGCGTGCCCAGCACCAGCCCGGCCGCGCCCAGCGCGACCACGTGCTCGCCGGCGTCGGTGACGGTGATGTCGACCTGCTGCCAGCCGGGGTCGGGGAGCCGCTCGCGGACCACGCCGGAGACCCGGCCGCGAAACAGCTCCGGATCGGCGAGGACCGCGTCACCGCCGAGCACCACCTGGGCCAGGTCGAGCAGCCGGACCAGGTTGGCGACGCCCTCGCCGAGCAGCTCGGCGGCTCTGGCCGGGTCCTCCTCCGCCAGGGCGGCCCGGCACAGGGCCTCCAGGCAGCCGTTGTTCCCGCAGGCGCAGCGCGGCCCGCGCAGGTCGAGCACCTGGTGGCCGAACTCCCCGGCATTGGTGCGGGCCCCGCGCTGGACCCGGCCGCCGAGGACCAGCCCGGCGCCGAGCCCGTCACCCAGGTAGACGAAGGCCCGGTCGGCCGCGCCGGGACGGCTGAGGACGCCGGCGGTGGTGTCCTTGTCCAGGAACACCGGCAGCCCCAGCCGGGCGGCCAGTTCGGCGCGCAGCGGTATGCCGTCCCAGCCGGGGAGCCCGGTGACCTGGTGCAGCACCCCGGTGTGCTGGTCCAGCGGCCCCGGGCAGGCGACGCCGACGCCGAGCACGAGTTCCCGGGGGAGTTTCGCGATCAGCGCCTCGACCTGCGCCGCGAGCAGTTCCAGGGTCTGCTGGGGGGTGGCCTTGGAGGGATCGAAGCGGGTGATGGTGGCGTCGGCGATCCGGCCGGCCAGGTCGACCAGCACCAGCGTGCTCCCGTGCCGGTCCAGTTGGGCGCCGACGACCCAGCGCGCCTGCGGGACCAGCCGCAGCAGGGTGCGCGGCTTGCCCCCGGCGGAGGGGACCCGGCCGGAGGGGGCGATCAGTCCTTCGGCGGCCAGCCGCTGGACGATCTTGCTGATGGCCTGGGCGGTGAGGCCGGTGGCGAGGGCCAGCTCGACGCGGCTGATCTCGTCCGCGGCGCGGATGCGCCCGAGGACGGCGGCGGTGTTGTGGTCGCGCAGCGCGGTGAGATTGGCCATGACGTCATTATGCAGGCGAGTTGCCACTTAGTCCACACTGTTGCTTTACTGGAGCCATGGCTGAATCTACTTCCTCCCCCGCCCTTCGCGTCGGGCTGGTCGGCTACGGGCTGGCCGGCTCCGTCTTCCACGCACCTCTGATCAGCGCGACCCCGGGCCTGGAGCTCACCGCCGTCGTCACCGGCAGTCCCGAGCGCAAGACCCAGGTCCGCCAGGACCACCCCGGCGCCGTGACCGTCGCCACCGTGGACGAGCTCTGGCCGCTCGATCTCGACCTGGTCGTCGTGGCCTCCCCCAACCGGACCCATGTCCCGACCGCCACCGCGGCGCTGGAGGCCGGTGTCGGCGTGGTCGTCGACAAACCGCTGGCCGTCACCGCCGCCGACGGCGAGGCGCTGGCCGCGCTCGCCGAGCAGCGCGGGCTGCCGCTCAGCGTCTTCCAGAACCGCCGCTGGGACGGCGACTTCCTGACCGTCTCCGAGCTGGTCCGTTCGGGCCGGCTGGGCTCGGTGGGCCGGTTCGAGTCCCGCTTCGAGCGCTGGCGACCGCAGCTCAAGGGCGGCTGGCGGGAGTTGGGCGATCCGGCCGAGGGCGGCGGCCTGCTCTACGACCTGGGCAGCCATCTGGTGGACCAGGCGCTCACCCTGTTCGGCCCGGCCGTGGAGGTCTACGCCGAGGTCGACAGCCGCCGCGCGGGGTCGGATGCCGACGACGACGTCTTCGTCGCCCTGCTGCACTCCGGCGGTGTCCGTTCGCACCTGTGGATGAGCGCCGTCGCCGCTGACCTGGGCCCCCGGTTCCGGGTCCTGGGCAGCGAGGGCTCCTATGTCGTCGACGGTCTGGACGGCCAGGAGGCGGCGCTGCGCGAGGGCCGCACCCCCGCCGACGCCGACTGGGGCGTCACCCCGGCCGAGGAGTACGGCCGGCTCGGCGCCGGTGGTGCGACCGAGCCGTACCCCACCCGGCCAGGGGCGTACCAGCAGTACTACGCGGGGATCGCCGAGGCTCTGCGCGGGCGGGCGCCGGTGCCGGTCGAACCGAGGGACGCGGTCGCGACGCTCACCGTCATCGAGGCGGCCCGCCGCTCGGCGACCGAGCACCGGACGGTGACGCTGTGACGGCGGCGACGGCAGCTGCGGGGCCGACCACGGCCGAGCTGGAGGCCCAGGAGGCCCGGCTGCAGCTGACCCGCTTCGACAACGACGACGCCTGGCGGCTCGGCTCCCTGCTGGTGCAGCTCTGCCGGGAGGGCGGCCATCCGGTCGCGGTCGACATCCGCCGCGGCGAGCAGCAGCTGTTCCACTACGCCCTGCCCGGCAGCAGCGCCGACAACGACGCCTGGATCGAGCGCAAGATCCGGGTGGTGCGCCGCTACGGCGAGAGCTCCTACCTGGTCGGGCAGCGGTTCCGGGACAGCGGCAGCAGCTTCGAGGAGAAGTCCCGGCTGGACCCGGACCGCTTCGCGGCGCACGGCGGCGCCTTCCCGCTGCGTGTCGTCGATGTCGGCCTGGTGGGAACCGTGGCCGTGTCGGGGCTTCCGCAGACAGCGGACCACCTGCTGGTCGTCGAGGCCCTGGAGCGCTTCCTCCAGGGCTCCTGACGCCGGGGCGGGCCGCGTACCGTGTACTGCGCGGTGATCTCGCCGTTGCGGATCGGACGCGGGCGCTGCGGACCTGGGGAGCGGGGATGGCGGACATACGGCAGGCGACGGAGCACCGCGCGGTGCTCTGGCGCGAGGCGCCGCAGCAGCCGGAGGCGGCAGTCCTGCTGCTGCACGGCGGCCGGGAGAACGGGCTCGGCGCCCTGCGTGAGCACAATCTCGCCCGGCTGCGGATGCGTCCGTTCCTCACAGCGGTCGAGCGTTCCGTGCGGCAGCATCCGGTGGCCGTCGGCGAGGTCGTCTACCGGCTGCGCGGCTGGAACGGGGAGCGGGCCGATGCCGCGGTGGACGCCCTGGCGGCGCTGGCGCAGCTGAAGGCCGAACTCGGCCCGGTCCCGGTGGTCCTGGTCGGCCATTCGATGGGCGGACGTGCGGCGCTGTACGCGGCGGGCGAGCCGCAGGTCACCGGGGTGGTGGCGCTCGCTCCCTGGTGTGTGCCGGGTGATCCCTGGCGGCAGTTCCAGGGCAAGCACCTGATCGTGCTGCACGATGTCTCCGACCGGGTCACCGATCCCGTTGCCTCCCGCGCCTTCGCAGCGGCGGCTCGCGCCGCCGGCGCCGAGGCCTGCGCGTACCAGGTGCACGGCAGCGAACACGGCATGCTGCGGCGGGCCAGGGACTGGCAGGCCGTCAGCACCCGGATGGTGCTGGGCCTGCTGGGCCTGCGCCCGTTCCCCGACGACGTGTCAGCCGCCCTGGCCCTGCGCGGCGAGGCCCCCGGCGGCCTCGACCTACGGCTGCCACGCCGCCGGGAGCTCGCCGGAAGCTAGCTGTCCTTCGGCGGCAGCGGGACGAAGCCGCTGGTTCGGGCGGCGTAGGCGGCGTATCCGGGCTTGGTGGACAGCAACTGCCGCTCCAGCATCGGCTTGCCGCTGCCGTTCACCAGCAGATAGGTCATGACCAGCGGGGCGACCACGGTGGCCCAGCCGATCGGGGTGTCCGCCGCGAGCAGGAACAGGCCCCACCAGACACAGGCGTCGCCGAAGTAGTTGGGGTGGCGGGTGTAGCGCCACAGGCCGGTGTCCAGGACCTGGCCGCGCCGGGCGGGGTCGGCTCGGAACCGGGTCAGCTGCTGGTCGCCGACGGCCTCGAAGCCGAGGCCGACCGCCCACAGTGCGGTGCCCGCCCAGGCCGGGGGCCCGGGCGGGTGCGGGACGAACAAGGCGACCTGGACCGGCAGCGAGACCAGCCAGACCAGGGCCGCCTGCAGCAGGTAGACCATCCGCAGCGCATAGCGGTCGCGACGGCCCGGCGCGGCCCTGGCGAGCAGTCGTTCGTAGCGCGGGTCCTCGGGGTGGCCCCGGCCGCGCCGCCAGATGTGCGCGGCGAGCCGCAAACCCCAGACCAGGACCAGCAGCAAGGCCAGCAGTCGCCGTCCGGGATCGCCGTGCCCGGCCGACAGGCCGTACCCGGTCACGGCCACCGCACAGAAGCCCAACCCCCAGGCCACGTCCACGACCCGGTGCAGACCGGAGCGCACCCCGACGGCGAAGGCCGCCAGCAGTACCGCCAGCGCCGCGCCGAGGCAGGCCGCGAGCGAGACCAGCAGGGCGCCGCCGTCGACGCCACTCACCTCGGGTCGCCGTCCCGGGTCAGCAGTAGTTGCTGGACGTCGAGGTAGCCGCTGCGGAAGCCCGCCTCGGAGTAGGCGAGGTAGAGCGTCCACATCCGCTGGAACACGCTGTCGAAGCCCAGCGCGGCGACCTCGTCGGCGCGCGCGGTGAAGCGCTCGCGCCACAGTCGCAGCGTCTCGGCGTAGTGGATCCCGTAGCCATGACGTTCGGTCAGCCGGAGGCTGGTGTGCCGGTCCAGGGTGGTGCGCACCGCCTCCACCGAGGGCAACAGACCGCCGGGGAAGATGTACTTCTGGATCCAGGTGAAGGTGCGCAGGCTGGCGAGCATCCGGTCGTGCGGCATGGTGATGGCCTGCAGCACGATCCGGCCGCCGGGGGCGAGCACGCGGTCCAGGGTGGCGAAGTAGACCGGCCAGTAGTCCGGTCCGACGGCCTCGACCATCTCCACGCTGAGCACGGCGTCGTACTGTCCGGTCACAGACCGGTAGTCGCACAGCCGCACCTCGACCTGGTCGGCCAGGCCGGCGGCGGCGATCCGACGTTCGGCCAGCTGCTTCTGCTCCTCGGAGAGGGTCAGCGTGACCACCTCGGCGCCCCGGGCGGCGGCGCGCAGGGCCAGCTCGCCCCACCCGGTGCCGATCTCCAGCACCCGGGTGCCGTAGCGGACCCCGGCCAGGTCGAGCAGACGGTCGATCTTCCGGTGCTGGGCCGGGACGAGCAGCTCCCAGGAGGCCCTGGGCGCCCCGTCGGCCGTGGTCGCGAACAGTGCGGAGGAATACGTCATGGTGGGGTCCAGGAACAGCGCGAACAGCTCGTTGGACAGGTCGTAGTGCGCCTGGATGTTGCGCCGTGCGTTCTCCGGGGTGCCGAGCTGCTCGGCCGGTCGGCGCGGGGTGAACCAGCGCCGCAGCCATTGCAGTCGGGGCGGGACCAGCGTCCCCGGGGAGGCTGCGAGCGCGGTGAGCAGCGCGACCAGATCGGGCGAGTCCCAGTCGCCGGCCTGGTAGGACTCGCCGAAGCCGATCAGGCCGCCGCTGCCGATCCGGTGGAAGAAGTCGTCGGGCGCCTCCAACCGCAGCACCGGAGCGCCCTGAGGCGGCGTCTTGAAGGGCGCCGTCCGGTTGAACGACTGTCTGCCGGGCAGTTCGACGCGCAGGCCCACCCGCCGGGCGACCCGGCGCAGCAGCAGTTCGGCGACGCGGGCACGCAGTGGAGAGGCGGGGACGGTGGCGATGTCGGGCCAGCGCCCGGGGTCCGCGCCCCGACGCTGGTGCCACCGGGGCGCGCTGCCGTGACGGTCGGCCGTGGACGGCTGGGTCATGGTGCCGAGACTCCTTGCTGACGGGGATGGCGGGGTCGGGGCTGGACGGGCAGGCCGCGCAGGTAGAGCCGGATGCCCTGGAGACGGATGTGTGCGGAGACGGCGAGGGTGGGCAGCGGGTGCCGCAGGGCCGCGCGCAGCAGTGCGGCGGGTCCGGCCGGCTCACGGCTGCCCCGAACGGTGGCGGTGAAGAGCCGCCCGTTCGGGTGGTCCAGGTGCATGGACAGCTTCAACTGCTCCCCGGGAAGCGGCACCGCCATCCGGTAGCGTCCCTCGACGCCGAAGAACGGGGAGACGTAGAACTCCTTCCCGACGTCCGCCCGGCCCTCGTCATCGGTCCGCAGCAGATAGCAGTGGCGCTCGCCGTAGGTGTTGCAGACCTCGGCGACGGTGCACACCGGCGTCCCCCGGTCGTCGTGGCACCAGTAGAGCGTGAGCGGATTGAACACGTGTCCGAGGCAGCGTGCCTGAGTCAGCATCAGCACTTGGCCGCCGTTCAGGTCCACGCCGTTGGCGGCCAGATAGCCGTCGAGGTTGCCGCGCAGCGTCCCCCGCGGGTCACCGAGGTGGTCGCGGGCCTCGAAGCCGGCCAGCGGGCGCAGCAGCGCGGGAAGCCGGGGCAGCCGGTCCAGGTCGACCAGCCACAGGTAGGTGCTGTGGTGGAAGGCCCGGCGCAGCGGCGCGGTGCGGACATGGGTGATCCGGCAGTCGTAGAGCGCGGCTCCCCAGCGGCCGCCCGACCTGCTCATACCCGCACCACCCCGGCCAGCGCCCGGGCCGCCTCGACGCCGGAGCGGCAGCCGTCCTCGTGGAAGCCCCAGCCGTGGTAAGCCCCGGCGTAGGCGGTCCGGCCGGTGCTCAGCGCGGGCAGGCGCTGCTGTGCGGCACGCGATTCGCGGGTGTAGAGGGGATGCTCGTACACCGTGCGGGAGACCACGTGCTCCTCGGCGATCGGGTGCTCCGGGTCCTCGTTGAGGGTGACCAGGTAGTCCTCGGGAGTGTCCAGGCGCAGCAGCCGGTTCAGATGGTAGGTGACCCGGACCTGGTCGGAGCGGTCCACACAGGAGGCCATCTGGTAGTTCCAGGAGGCCCGGGCCCGGTGGGCGCGCGGCAGCAGCGAGCGGTCGCGGTGCAGCACGGTCGGGTTGTAGGAGTAGCCGAACGCGCCCAGCACCGCCCGCTCCTCCTCGCTGGGGTCGGCCAGCAGCCGCAGCGCCTGGTCGGGGTGGGTGGCCAGGACCACGCCGTCGTACTCGGCGGGCGGCCGGTCCGCGGCGGCGATCACCACCCCGTCGCTGTGGCGCCGGACGGAGCGCACCGGCGCCTGGGTGTGGACGGCGGAGAGCCTGGCGGCGATGCGTTCGACATAGGTGCGGGAACCGCCGCTGACGGTGCGCCAGGTGGGCGAGCCGGTGACGGAGAGCAGGCCGTGGTTGTCCAGGAAGGCGAACAGGTAGCGGGCCGGGTACTCGCGGGCCAGGTCGGGTGCGCAGGACCAGACCGCGGACACCAACGGCGTCATGAAGTGGGCGGAGAAGTAGGGCGAGAAGCCGCCCCGCTGCAGGAACTGGCGCAGGGTCAGCTCGTCGGCCGCCGGATCGGACGAGGCCAGCAGCCGGCGGGCGAGCCGGTGGAAGCGCGGGACGGCAGCGAGCATCCGCAGGTAGCGCGGCCGGGCCAGCGAGTCGGCCTGGGCCAGCAGTCCGCCCGCGCCCCGGGCGCCGGCGTACTCCAGGCCGCAGCTCAGGCAGCGCACCGACATGCTCATCTCGGAGTCCTGGGTGGGTATCCCGAGTTCGCCGAAGAGGCGGATCAGATGAGGGTAGGTACGTTCGTTGTGCACCAGGAAGGCGGTGTCCAGGGCCAGGTCGGAACCGTCGGCGGCGCGGATGTCCTGGGTGTGGGCGTGGCCGCCGAGGCGGGTGTCGGCCTCGTAGAGGGTGACCCGCGCGCCGCCGCGGGTCAGCTCGTAGGCGGCGGTGAGACCGGCGACACCGCTGCCGACCACGGCGATCCTGCGACCGCCTGCGGCTCCGTGCTCCGTGGGGTGCCCTGCCGGCGCGCCCAGTCCGACGTTCTCCGTCATACCCGCACATCCCCGCACTCCGGGCGGACGGCGTGTGCACCGCCCGCGGACTCGTCCCCCCGCGCGAGTGATTCGGTGCCGTCGGAGGTACGGATTGGTCCGGATGGGAATCGATGGTGCGGACCGCGGATCAGCCGTCCTGGGAGACCGCCTGGTCGTACAGCGCCTGCACCTTGCCGCCGAAGTACGGGCTGTAGGAGACGTCGTCGGTGTCCCCGCCCTCCTGGTAGCCGCCGATGACGCCGATGACCGTGCCGGTGCGGGTGGCCTTGTCGAAGGAGGTGAGCCAAGGGCTGCCGCTGGTGCCGCCGGGGAAGCCGGTGCAGGCGATCTTCATCTGGGTGTCGCTCTGCTGGGTCGTGGTGTTGAAGCAGGAGATCGGGGCACTGGCGTCGGAGGGGTAACCGGTGATGTGGACCACCCGGTTGAACCCCTTGTCGATGCCGAGGGTGTTGCCGCCCAGCACGTCCTGGATCTGCTTGCCGCCGACCGTGCCCAGGGCCAGGAAGGCGACGTCCAGGTCGGGGTCGGAGGAGTCGATCCAGCTCTGGTCCACGAAGATCCTGGTGATCGGCCACTCCCCCTGCGCGGCGCTGCCGTCGCGGTACTCGGGCACGAAGACCAGATCGCTGCCGTAACTGCCGCCCTGGCCGCCGTGGACGCAGTGGGCCGCGGTCAGCAGCAGGTTCTTCCCGGAGCTGTTGACGACGCTGGCCGTGCAGAAGTGGTCGCCGCTGACGTCGTGGTCGAAGATCGCACCGACCCGTGCGTTGCCGCTGGTGGCCTTGGCCGGGTGCGAGGTGCCGCCGTGCTTGGCCAGCGCCTGCTGCAGGCGCTGCTGGGACCAGGCCGACGGGCTGCCGCTGACGACGTCCGCGACCGCGGTCGGGGCCGCCGACCCCGAACCGGATCCCACGGTGGAACTGGAACTGGAGCTGGAGCAGCCCGACGCCAACAGGACCAGGGCGCCGCCCAGGACCGCCGCCGCACGCCCGCCCGGCCGCCGCACGCCCGCCGTCGTGGTTCCCTGCATGGTGTCCGACCTCGTTCCGCTGGCCCGTGAGCTGCTATCACCGATCCTGCCCCGGCGGCCCCCCGACCTGCGCCTCGGATCGCCCGTACGGGTGGGCGGTCGCGCTCCGTCCGCAAAGCGGTCACCGGTTGGCGAAGCGCAGCAGGGTGACGGTGGGGCGCCGGCTCCGCAGCACCGGCAGGCGCTCCACCCGGGGGACCGCCACCGCCCACAACAGGCCGCGCCCCGGCGGCAGTTCGACGCCTCTGATCTCGACGATGCCCGGATGCGCGGTGGCCAGCCGGGGCCGCTCGGCCGCGTTCATCCGCCAGGGCATCGGCGGCAGCCGATAGCCGCGCGCGACCGGCGGCCCGCGCCGTGCCGCGGGATCGGCCGGCCGCCCGGGGGTCCGGGGGACGGCGTCGAAGACCAGTCCGCCGCCGGGAAACTGCTCGGCGCAGTTCGCGATCAGATCCCTGACCTCGGGCGGACGGAGGTACATCAGCAGCCCCTGGGCCAGCACCAGGACGCCCCGCGCCGGGTCGATCCCCTTGGTCCAGGACGGATCCCTGACGTCGCAGGCCAGCGTGTGCTGCCGGGAACCGTGCGGAAGCAGCGAGTGACGCAGTGCCAGCGGCTCCGGAAGGTCCACGGTCAGCCAGGAGACCCGGCCGTTGTCACAGCGCCAGAAGGCGGTCTCCAGCCCCTCCCCAAGAGAGACCACGGTGCCCTCCGGGTAGGCGTCGAGGAACTGGCGGACCACGGAGTCGAAGCAGGCGGCGCGCAGGGCGAGGGCCTGGGCGACCAGCGGGTGCGGATGGCCGAAGCGCTCGGTGAACGGATAGCCGCCGGTCTCCGCCACGGCCTCGGCCAGGGCCACCGCCTCGGGATCCGGCAGCACGGTGTCCGGGCGCCGGGCCTCGGCGGCCCGCTGGTACAGCGTCCACAGCATGGTCTCCGGTACGCCGTCCAGCACGACGGCCGTGCTCGCTGCCATGGACGGCCTCCTGTCCTACCCCGGGTCCGCCCGGGCGCCCGGATATCCGCGCTGTTCCCATGGTGGACCGGATGGGCCCGGATCACCCCTGGTAGGCGTGCGTCTGGGTGGCCTTGACGGCGGCCCAGACCTCGTTCCCCTCGGCCAGGCCCAGTTCGGCGACCGCGCCCTGGGTGAGGTCGGCGGTGATCCGCAGGTCGCCGACGAGATCCAGCCTGACCTGGTCGCCGTGCAGCTCCATCCCGGCCACGACCGCCCGCCACAGGTTGCGGGCGCTGGTGTCGGGGCGGGTGCGGTGCACCGTGACAGCGGACGGCGGGAAGGCGACGAAGACCGGTCCGGTGCCACTGTCGGCGGTGGTCACGGCCACCGGCCCGGACTCCCCCTCGACCAGCGCGTCGTGACCGTCGGCGGTGCCGCGGAAGAGGTTGAGGCCGACCAGCCGGGCGATGTAGTCGCTGCGCGGGTGGCGCGCAATCTCGGCGGGCGCTCCGTCCTGCACCACCCGGCCGTCCTCGATGACGGTGATCCGGTCCGCCAGCACCATGGCGTCCAGCGGATCGTGGGTGACCAGGACGGCGACGGCCTCGAACTCGGCGAGGTGGCGGCGCAGCTGGGTGCGCACGTCGAGCCGGGTGCGCGCGTCGAGGGCGGCCATCGGCTCGTCCAGCAGCAGCAGCCGGGGCCTGGGGGCGAGGGCGCGGGCCAGCGCGACCCGCTGCGCCTGGCCGCCCGAGAGCGACCGGGGTCGGGCACCGGCGTGCTCGGTCAGCCCGACCCGGTCCAGCCAGGCGGCGGCCTCCGCGCGGGCGGCGGCCTTGCCGCCGAGCCAGTGGCCGCCCCGGCCGCCCCGGCCGCGGGTGCCGCGCGTGCCGCGGGTGCGCAGCCCGAAGGCGACGTTGTCGAGGGCGCTGAGGTGCGGGAACAGCAGGTAGTCCTGGAACACCACCCCCACCGGTCGCTCCTCGGGCGGGACCCGCAGCCGGGCCGACGGCTCCTCCAGGGTCTGTCCGTCCAGGGTGAGCCGTCCCGCGTCGAGGGGGGCGAGGCCGGCCAGCGCGCGCAGGGCGGTGGTCTTGCCGGACCCGTTCGGTCCCAGCAGGGCGAGCACCTCGCCGGGGCAGGCCCGCAGGGTGATGTCGAGCCGGAAGCCGGTGGCGGCGTCCGCCCGGGGCGGGCGTTCCACGACCAGATGGGCGTCCAGGCCGTCGGCGGCCGTGGGGCGGCTGTCGGTCATGCGGGCCCTCCGGTCCAGCGTCCGCGCAGGCCGACCAGGACCAGCACGGAGACGACGAGCAGCACCAGGCTCAGCGCGATCGCCGTGGCCGGGTCCTCCTGCAGGGCCAGGTAGACGGCCAGCGGCATGGTCTGGGTGGTGCCGGGGAAGTTGCCGGCGAAGGTGATTGTGGCGCCGAACTCGCCCAGCGCCCTGGCCCAGGCCAGCACACTGCCGGCGGCGATGCCGGGGGCGACCAGCGGCAGGGTGACCCTGCGGAACGCGGTGAAGCGGGAGGCGCCCAGGGTCGCGGCGGCCTCCTCGTAGCGGGAGTCGGCGCCGCGCAGCGCCCCCTCCACGCTGAGCACCAGGAACGGCATGGCGACGAACGCCTCGGCCACCACCACCCCGGCCGTGGTGAACGGCAGGGTGATGCCGAAGGCGGAGTCCAGCCAGCGGCCGACCAGCCCGTTGCGGCCGAAGACCAGCAGCAGGGCGACGCCGCCGACCACCGGCGGCATCACCAGCGGCACAGTGACCAGGGTGCGCAACAGCGTCCGTCCGGGGAAGTCGGTGCGGGCCAGCAGCCAGGCCAGCGGCACGCCGAGGACCAACGAGACGGCGGTGGCGGCGGTGGCGCTGATCAGCGAGAGCCGCAGCGCCGGCCAGACCGTGCCGTTTCCGAGCAGGCCGGCCATGCCGCTCCAGGGCGCCCTGACCAGCAGCCCGACCAGGGGCAGCACCAGGAACGCCAGGCCCAGCAGGGCCGGGAGCAGCAGTGCCACCGGCACGGCGCCGGCCCGCCGGCGCCGCCACTGGCGGCTGCGACGGGACGGCGCCGAACTGATCAGATCGGGGCCGGTCACGGTGCCTGGAAGCCTGCTGCCGAGAGTTCCTGCTGCGCCGGGGCGGACAGCACGAAGGCGGTGAAGGCCTGAGCCGCTGCGCTGTTGCTGCTGTGGGCGAGCGGGGCGATCGGGTAGCTGGTCACGGCCTGCTGGGCGGCGGCGAAGTCGACGCCGAGGACCTTGCCCTTGGCGCCCTGGACGTCGGTGCGGTAGACCAGCGCGGCGTCCACCTCCTTGAGCTCGACCTTGGTGAGCGCGCTGGTGACGTCCTGCTCGTAGGTGACCGGCGTGACCGTGACCTTGGCCGCGGCCAGGGCCTTGACCGCGGCGGCGCCGCAGGGGACGGTCTTGGCGCACAGGGCGACCTTGACGGAGGACGAGGAGAGCTGCTGCAGCGTGGTGATCCCCTTGGGGTTGCCGGGGACGACGGCGATCTCCAGGCTGTTGCGGGCGAAGTTCACCGGCGCGGCGGCGTTGTCGTTCGCCTTGGTGACGGTCGTCATGGTGGCGGTGCTGGCCGAGGCGAAGACGTCGGCGGGGGCGCCGGAGACGATGCTCGCGGCGAGGGTGTCACTGCCGCCGAAGTTGAAGGTCACCGTGGTGCCCGGGTGGGCGGCCTCGAACTCCTTGCCGAACTGGGTGAAGGTCTTCTTGAGCGAGGCGGCGGCGAAGACGGTGAGCTTGCCGGTGATCGCGGCAGACGCCGAGGCGCTCGCCGATCCGGCATCCGAGGAAGAAGCAGCAGAGGCCGAAGAGGCCGTGGAGGAGGCCGTGGTGGTGCCGGAGGAGGAACAGGCCGTCAGTGCGAACAGCGCGGCAGCTGCTGTGGCGCCGAGAGCGGCGGTGCGGATACGGGTGTTGGCCATGGCGGGTGTACCCCCTGGGGTGAAGGTCGGTCAGGAACGTTCGACGACCACATTGGTCGACTTGATCACAGCGACGGCGGGGACGCCGGGCTCCAGCCGCAGCTCCTCCGCCGACTCACGGCTGATGAGCGAGACCACCCGGAAGGGACCTGCCTGGATCTCCACCTGCGCGGCCACGTCTCCGAGCACCACGTCGGTGACGATGCCGCGGAAGCGGTTGCGGGCGGACGAGGGGAGCCCTTCCGCCGCCGCGGTCTCGGAGCGCGCCAGTTCCCTGGCGAAGGCCGCCAGCTGGGCGCCCGGGACGATGCGGTGGCCGTGCTCGTCGCGCTCGGCGGCGAGCCGGCCGGCGTCGACCCAGCGGCGCATGGTGTCGGAGCTGACACCGAGCAGGGCTGCGGCCTCCCCGATCCGGTAGCTGTTCACATGACGGTCATCTTGTCGCATCTGCTATCCCCTCGTCACTCGTAGCATTGCACAGGCCAGTTCAGAGCCGCGAACCTCCTCGCATGTGCGAGCACCCATAGGGGTCGGCCGTGCGGCACCGGTCGGCCGGTCGCCTCCAGCACATGATCACCGACGGGTGACGTCTCCGTCCCGGCGGCGCTAGGTTGAGCCCTGTTGACACGTGGCACGGGGGATTCTTGTGATGGATCAGCAGGCCGTCCGCAGGGCCAGGCGCTCGGTCGCGGCGGTCTTCGCCGTCCACGGGGCGGTGGCCGGCAGCTTCGCCACCCGGATTCCGTGGATCAAGGACGATCTCCACCTCGGCGCCGGCGCGCTGGGGCTGGCCCTGGTCGCGCCCGCGCTCGGCTCCTCGTTGGCGATGCCGCTGGCCGGACGGCTGGTGCACGCCCGCGGCCACCGCTCCGCCGTCCGCCTGCTGATCACCCTGTTCTGCGCCACCCTGGCGCTGCCCGCACTGTCGCCGGACCTGCCGGTGCTGGCGCTGGCCCTGTTGCTGTTCGGCGCCGCGGCCGGGACGGCGGATGTGGCGATGAATGCCCAGGGCGTGGAGGTCGAGCAGCGGCTGGGCCGCTCGATCATGTCGGGGCTGCACGGGATGTGGAGCGTCGGCGGTCTGCTGGGCTCGGTGGTGGGCGCGTTCGCGGCCGGGCAGGGCTGGGACGCCCGGATCCACCTGTCGGTGATGGCGGCCGTGCTGATCGGCGTCGGGATGGTGGCCTGCCGGGGGCTGCTCGACGTGCGCCCCGAACCGGAAGCGGAGGCCCCGCCGAGGTTCGCCCTGCCGCCGCGCTCGGCCCTGGCCATCGGCCTGGTCGGCTTCTGCGCGGTGTTCGCCGAGGGCGCCAGCGGCGACTGGAGCGGGGTGTACCTGCACGGCACGGCCGGCGCCTCGGCCGGGGTCGCGGCAGCCAGTTACACGGCCTTCGCCTGCACCATGGCGGCCAGCAGGCTGGCCGGCGACGCCGCCGTGCGGCTGCTCGGGGCGGTGCGCACGGTGCGGATCGGCGGGATCGTCGCGGTGGCCGGCGGGGCACTGGTGGTGGTCTCCCGGTCACCGCTGCCGGCCATCGCCGGATTCGCCCTGGTGGGCATCGGCATCGCGGTCGTCGTCCCGCTGTGCTTCGCCGCGGCCGGCCACAGCGGCGACAACCCCAGCCGGGCCATTGCCGGGGTGGCCACGGTCACCTACACCTCGGGCCTGGTCGCGCCCGCGACCGTGGGCACCATCGCCCAGGCGACCTCACTCCCGGTCTCCTTCGGCGTGGTCACCGTGCTCGCGGTGGGCCTGATCGCCGGCGCCGGGGTGCTCGCACCCGCAGTGCGCGCGGGAGGCCCTGACGCCGGCTCGGATTCCACGAATCGTCAGGACCGATCAGAAATACCGGAAATCAGGTAGCAGCGCAATCACCGCAACCGCGATGATGGGGCGCACGGCGCGGCATGGGGGCGCGCGGGGCATCCTCGGAGGCGGTCCGGCAGTGGCACAGGACAGTGACAAAGACGGCGGCTTCGACGGCGTTTTGCCGTAGGCGATTCGGGAATGCTGCCCGCGTCTGACGTGGCACAACCGGACCGTTGGGGAAGTCAGCAGATTCAGTGAACGGGTTTTAGTACATCCGTTCGAATGGAACCAACAGATTCGACCGCGCGTCCGAACAGAACGTCAGAACGGTTGATACAAACGGCGCGCCGAAGCATCCGTACGGGTGCTATGTCGGTGATCAATGCGATACTCGGACAGCACGGTGGGACTGTCCGGAAACACCAGGCACGGAAATAACACGGGGCAGCAGGACGGATGGGGAGGTACGGCATGGGAGCAGCACTGCGTGACGACTACCGCGGGTGGCTGGCGCCCTCCGGGAACTATCCGGTGGCGGTGCCCGACTACGAAGAGCCCTGGGACTCTCCCGAGCTGGTCCCGGCACCGCACGCGCCGCAGATCACCTCGGTGCGCCCGACCGGCTTCGAGTCGGCACGGATCATCGGCGAGCACGTCCGGGTCGGCACACCGGTGATCATGGACCTCACCGAGATGACCGATGGCGACGCCAAGCGCCTGGTGGACTTCGCCTCCGGTCTGGTCTTCGGCACCCGTGGCAGCATCGAGCGGATCGCCCGCCGGGTGTTCCTGCTCGCCCCGCCCGAGGTCGAGGTCATGGTGATCGACGGCTCCGACGACAGTTCCGGCTTCTACAACCAGAGCTGACCGCTCCCACCGGAGCCGGGCCGACCACGGTCGGCCCGCTTGTCAGTGGTGCTCCGTAGGCTGGTGGCCCAGGGTTTCCCCCTGGGCCACCAGCCTTTTCAGATCCGGAGCAGGGGTGATCGCGATCATGTGGGTGCTGCACGGACTGTGGCGGGCCGACCGGCGGCTCGCCCTGTGGGCCGAGGACGGCACCGCGCACGACGGCCGCTACGGCGTCGACCCCGCCGCGTTGCGCCGCCTGCTGGCCGCGGTCGGCCCCGGTCTGGCGTGGCTGGTCGAACAGGCCGGGGCCGGGCAGTCGGTACTGCTGCTGCCCACCCGCGAGGGGTCGCCGCTGCCCTCCCCCGAACTGGTCGGGCCGCTGCGCGGCGGTCCCACGACCGGCATCCGGCTGGCTCCCTGGCAGGTCCCCTCGCTGCTGTTCACCCCGGCTCAGGCGGCCCAACTCCTGGGTGAGCTCCACGACCCCGGCAACGCGGTGCTGCAACCGGACCTGCCGGGCGCCGGGCCGGTCGAGGCGCCCTACGGCGCCTCGCTGCGCTGGCTGACCCGGGTGCACGACCTGGCCTGGCGCCTGGTCGGCCGGGGCCGGGTGCTGCCGGCCGTCGCGGACGGAGTCCCGGGGGCCCAGGAGGGTCCGTGGGCGCGCTGGGTGCCCGCTGCGGACGGGGCCGCCCGGCGCGAGGCCGCCGCGCTGGCGGCCGACTGCCCTCCGGTGTGCCGGGCCGAGGCACCGGCCGAAGGCCGGGAGTCGACCGGCGCCGCCCTGGTGGCGGACCTGCTGTCGGTCCTGGTCGACTGCGAGGTGCGGGCGGTGCTCTCGGAGCGTCCCGGCCTGCTGCCGCAGAGCCGCGGCCGCAGTCGCCCCGCCGCGACCGCCGCCGAACGCTGGCTGGCCGCGCTGACGTCCCCCAGCGGCCGGGTGCCGGCCGCCGACCCGGTTGAACTCGCCCGTGTCGGCGCTGGGCTGACGGCCTGGCACCGCTCGGCCTCGGCCGGCCGGGGGCCGCTGCGGCTGGGATTCCGACTGGCCGAGCCGTTCGAGGACGGCTGGGACCCCGGAGCTGCTCCACAGGCTGAGACTCACCCTAAGGCTGAGGTTGAGACAGATCAGGACAGTGACGACCACTGGCTGCTCGAACTGACCCTGCAGGGCCGTGACGATCCCTCCGTCCAGGTGGACGCCGCCCAGCTCTGGGAGGGCGGCGCCGCCGCAACGCCGCTGCTGCGCCTGGTCGACCGGCCGGAGCAGGCGTTCGTCGCCGAGCTGGAGCGCGCCGTCCAGTGCTGCCCGGAGCTGGAACCGCTGCTGGAGCAGCGGCGCCCGAGCCGGCTCGGGCTGGACCGGGCCGGCGCGCTCGCCTTTCTGCGCGACGCCGCCCCGGCGCTGTCCGCCGCCGGTTTCGGCGTGCTGCTGCCGACCTGGTGGGCCAGGCCGCCCTCGCTCGGGCTCGCGCTGACCGGCGGCGCGGTCCAGGCGGGTGTGGTCGAGCGGGAGAGCCTGCTCGGCAGGGAGGACCTGGTCCAGTTCCGCTGGAGCGCGGCCCTGGGCGGTGAACCGATCAGCGACGAGGAGCTGAAGGAGCTGGCCGCCGCCAAGCAGACGCTGGTCCGGATCAGGGGCCGGTGGTTCGAGGCCGACCCGGTCCGGATCGCGGCGGCCGCCGCCTTCCTGGCCCGCCGCGCCGAGGGGTTGATGGCCCCCGGCGAACTACTCCGGATCGCCCTGGACGGCAAGGAGCCGGGAACCGGTCTGCCGGTGCTGTTCACCGACGCCGAGGGACGACTCGGCGAGTTGCTCCGCCAGGTGCGTCCGGCCATGGACGCCATGGACGATCCGGCCGCCGACCGGGCGGCGGACGCGACCGGCCTCTCCCCCGAGCCGGTGGCGCTGCCCCCGGACTTCGACGCGGTGCTGCGTCCCTATCAGGAGCGGGGCCTGGCCTGGCTGGTGTTCCTGTCCCGGCTCGGCCTGGGCGGGGTCCTCGCCGACGACATGGGTCTCGGCAAGACCGTCCAGACCCTGGCGCTGCTGGCGGTCGAGCATGCGGAGGCGGTGGCTGCCGGGGGCCGTCCGAGCGGCCCGACGCTGGTCGTCTGCCCGATGTCACTGGTCGGCAACTGGACCCGGGAGTGCGCGCGGTTCGCCCCGGCACTGCGGGTCCACGTCCACCACGGCTCGGGGCGCGCGGACGGCGCCGAACTGGCCCGCGCCGTGGCCGGGGCGGATGTGGTGATCACCACCTACGGCCTGGTCCAGCGGGACTTCACCGCGCTGCGGGCGGTCGCCTGGCGCCGGGTGGTGGCCGACGAGGCGCACCACATCAAGAACGGCGCCACCCAGCAGTCCCGGGCGATCCGGGAGCTGCCGGCAGTCCAGCGGCTCGCCCTCACCGGGACCCCGGTGGAGAACCGGCTCGCCGAACTGCACTCGGTGCTGGACTTCGCCAATCCCGGGCTGTTCGGCTCGGCCGAGGCGTTCAAGGAGCGCTACTCGGTGCCGATCGAGCGCAACGCCAGTCGGCGGGCCACCGCCGAGCTGCTGCGCCGGACCCGTCCCTTCGTGCTGCGCCGCAGCAAGACCGACCCGCTGGTGGCGGCGGACCTGCCCGGAAAGCAGGAGATGACGGTGCTGTGCAATCTGACGGCCGAACAGGCCGCCCTCTACCAGGCGGTGGTCGACGATCTGCTGGCCCGGATGGAGCGCGCCAGGCTCGACCCGGCGCACACCGTGCAGCGCCGCGGCCTGGTGCTGGCGGCGCTCACCCGGCTCAAACAGATCTGCAACCATCCGGCGCACTACTCCGGCGAGCGGGGACCGCTGGGCCGCCCCCGGCTCTCCGGCCGCTCCGGAAAGCTGGCCCGGCTGGAGGACACCCTGGAGGAGGCGCTGGCCGAGGGCGACCGGACGCTCTGCTTCACCCAGTACTCCGAGTTCGGCGCGATGCTGCAGCCGTATCTGACGGAGCGCCTGGACAGCGAGGTGCTGTTCCTGCACGGCGGGATGACCAAGCGTCAGCGCGACGCCGCCGTGGACCGGTTCCAGGATCCCGACGGGCCCTCGGTGTTCCTGCTGTCGCTGCGGGCCGGCGGCGTGGGGCTGAACCTGACGGCGGCCAACCAGGTCGTCCATCTGGACCGCTGGTGGAATCCGGCGGTGGAGGACCAGGCCACCGACCGGGCGTTCCGGCTGGGCCAGCTGCGCGACGTGCAGGTGCGCCGGTTCGTCTGCGTGGGCACGGTCGAGGAACGGGTGGACGCGATGATCGAGGAGAAGCGGGCACTGGCGGACGCGGTGGTCGGTTCCGGCGAGAGCTGGCTCGGCGACCTCGGCGACCTGTCGACCGACGCGTTGCGCGAGGTGCTGGCCCTGACGGAGGACTCGGTGAGCGAGGCATGAGCACGGACGGCGCGGGCACAGGCGCCTGGTCGCGGCGGTTCCTGGCGCGGCTGGAGGCGCTGGGCGTGTTCCGGATCGAGCAGCTCGCCCCGCCGTCGCCCCAGGTGTCCGGTCTGACGGTGAGCGCGGGCTCGGTCGGGGCCCGGGTGGCGGGCTCCGACGGGCGCGGCTTCGACGTCTGGATCGAGCTGCCGGTGTTCGACGCCCGGCAGTGGGCCAGGGCCGAGCAGGCCCTCACCGAGGACGGCGAGGTCAGGGAGGCGCTGCTGGACGGCGAGTTCCCGGACGGCTTCGAGGGTGTCCTGGCCAGAGCCGGCCTCTCGCTGCTCCCGGTCCGCGCCGCGGATCTCGCCCTGGAGTGCTCCTGCCCGCAGTGGTCGGCCTGCCGTCACCTCGCAGCGGTGCTCGGCTCCCTGGCGGCAGCCTTCGACTCCGATCCGTTCCTGCTCATCGCCTGGCGCGGACGCAGCCAGGCACGGCTGCTCCGGCACCTCGCCCAGCGCCGCGCGGCAGCCGACGACCCGGTGTCCCCGACCGCCCCGCCCATACCGGAACTGCCCCTGGAGCAGCGGCTGGATGACTTCTGGACCGAGGGCGAGCAGCACCGCGCGCTGCGAGACTCCCCCGACGGCACGGCGGGTGCGGCACCCAGCCAGCTGGGGCCCTCCGGGATCATGATCCGCGGCAAATCCCTGGAAACGCTGCTGCTCCCCGCCTACGAGGCGTTCATGGATTGAGAGACATATCTGTATCTCATGCGACACAAGTGTCGCACTTGAGCTAGCATTGCCTCATGGCAACCGACCGCGACTCCGTACTCCTGGCTGCCGTCGGGGTCCTCTCCCGGCAGCCCACAGCAGCCATGGACGAGATCGCCCGCGCCGCCGGGATCAGCCGTGCCACCCTGCACCGGCTCTTCCCCGGTCGTGAAGCCCTGGTCCGGGAGGTCGCCGGTCTCGCCCTGCGCCGGATGTCCGCCGCGCTGGACGCCGCAGCCATCGAGGACGGCGACCCGGTCGAGGCCGTCCGCCGCCTCGCCGACGCCGTCGTCCCCCAGGCCGCCGAGGCCGCTTTCCTCACCGGCGAGAGCCGCCTGTTCGAGGACAGCGAGATCTGCTCGGCCTGGGAGCGGATGGACGCCCGGGTCGCCGCTCTGTTCCTGCGCGGCCAGCAGTCCGGCGCCTTCCGGGTCGAACTGCCCGCCGCCTGGCTCAGCGAAGCCTTCTTCGACCTGCTCGCCGGTGTCGGCTGGGCCGTCCAGGAGGGCCGGCTGGCGCCCCGCGAAAGCACCCGGGCGCTGACCGGACTCTTCCTCGGCGGCGCCCTCAGAACGGACCAGCAGCTTTGAATCCCCAGACGCAGCACCGAAACGGACCACCTGCCGTGACCACCTCGCCCTCCGTACCCCAGACCACCTCCGCCTACCGACATACACCCGGCCGGACCCGGTGGGTCGCGCTGTCCGTCCTCGTCCTGGCCATCCTGCTGGTGGCCGTGGACGCCACCGTGCTGTTCCTCGCCATCCCCTTCATCAGCCAGAGCCTGGACCCCTCGTCCACCCAGCTGCTGTGGATCGGCGACAGCTACTCCTTCGTCCTGGCCGGACTGCTGGTCAGCATGGGCTCGCTCAGCGACCGCATCGGCCGCAAGCGGCTGCTGCTCATCGGCACCGCCGCCTTCGGCGCCGCCTCCCTGCTCGCCGCCTACGCGCCCGGCGCGGGCTGGCTGATCGCCGCCCGCGCGCTGCTCGGCGTCGCCGGCGCCACGATCATGCCGTCCACGCTCTCGCTGATCCGCAACCTCTTCCCCGACGACCGTGAGCGCGCCCGCGCCATCGGCATCTGGGGCGCGGCCGCGACCGCGGGCGCCGCGGCAGGACCGCTGCTGGGCGGACTGCTGCTGGAGCACTTCTGGTGGGGCTCGGTCTTCCTGATCAACATCCCGATCGTGGTGCTGCTGCTGGTCCTCGGCTGGCACGTGCTGCCGGAGTCCAAGGACCGGAACGCCGGGGCCTGGGACCTGCTCAGCGTGGGTCTGTCCCTGGTGGGGATCATCGGCGTGGTCTACGCCGTCAAGGAAGCGGCCGTGGGCAACGCGCTGGAACCCGCGGTGATCGTCGCGGCCGTGCTGGGAGTCGTCTGCCTGGTCTGGTTCGTCCGCAGGCAGCTGCGACTGCCGGTGCCGCTGCTGGACGTGCGGCTGTTCGCCGACCGCCGCTTCACCGCGGCGGCGCTGGGCGCGCTGATCGCCCTGATCGGCCTGGCCGGCGTCGTGTTCTTCCTCTCCCAGTACTTCCAGCTGGTGCGCGGCTACTCGCCGCTGCAGGCCGGGCTCGCCGACCTGCCCGCCTTCGCCGGCTCCGTCGTCGGCGGTCTCACCGCTGCCTACCTGGCCCGCAGGTTCGGCAACCGGATCACCCTGTCCGGCGGGCTGCTGGCCATGGGCCTGGGCCTCGGCGCCCTGGGCTGGGTGCACGCGGAGACCTCGTACCTGCTGGTCGCCGTGGCCTTCATGGCCACCGGCCTGGCTGAGGGCATCGTCTACGCGCTGTCCACCACGATCGTGCTGGGCTCGGCGCCCGAGTCCAAGGCCGGCGCCGCCAGCGCGGTCTCGGAGACGGCCTACGAGCTGGGCACCGCCCTGGGCATCGCCCTGGTCGGCTCGGTGCTGGCCGCCGTGTACCGGTCCGGCCTGGTCCTGCCCGCCGGGGTGAGCGGGTCGGCTGCGGCCGAGGCGGAGAACTCGATCGGCGGCGCGGTGCACATCGCCGCCACGCTGCCGACCGCGACCGGCGACGCGCTGCTGGACAGCGCACGGAACGCGTTCGTCCAGGGGATGAACCTGGCGGCAATGCTCGCGGGGCTGCTGCTGATCGGCGCATCCGTGCTGGTCTGGGCGCTGCTCCGGGGCACGCGTACGGCCGGGGAGGGGTCGGGGGACCTGTCCGCCGACGCGTCGCCGTCCGAATTGCGCAAGGCCGCCTGACAGACCGTCACAGACCGTCGGGACTCAGCCCGCGGGGTCGGCGAGCAGCCTTCGAGGCCCCCACGTGTCCGCGGCTCCGGGCCGCGCCGCCCCGGGGCCGGGCCGGTGCAGAAACCATTCTGTGCCCAGGCAGAGCTCGCGCAGCTGCGGCTCCTCGAAGGCGGCGATCCGCGCCCCCCGCGCGAACTCGGACACATGGGCCCGTACCGCCTCCCATTTGACGTCCAGCCAGGGCCGCACGTCGACGGCCGCGGCGATCCGGGCGTCGGGGGTGGACGGCAGCGGCGACTCCAGCCCCAGCCCGGTGAGCGTGTGCACCAGCGACTCCGGGACGGTGGCCAGCCACAGCGACTCCACCTCCCAGGCGGCGCCCGCCTCGGGCCACTGGTGAGCGCAGGCCGCCGCCTCCACTGCGACCAGCACCGCGCGGTGCACCCGGACATGGTCGGGGTGCCCGTACATCCCGTTGGCGTCGTAGGTGGCCACGGCCGACGGCCGGAAGGAGCGGATCCGGGCCACTAGATCGGCCACCAGGTCGTCGAAGGGCGCCTCGCACAGGCTCCCCCGCCCGCGGCCGAGATGACCGGAGTCGCCGTAGGGCAGGATCCCCGACTCGTCGACTCCCAGCGCCGCCAGCGCCTGCGCCAGCTCCTTGGCCCGGATGCCGGGCCCGGCGAACGACGTCCCGTCGGCAAACTCCCCGTCCGTGCAGGTCACGACGGCGGTGCGGCGGCCCTCGGCGACGTGCTGCGCCAGCACGCCGCCGGTCCACAAGGACTCGTCGTCCGGATGCGCATGAACGGCCATCAGGCCGCGGGGTCGGTCCATCGGCATCCTCCTCGTGCTGCCCGCACCGATCCGGCCCGATGACGGAAACCCCAGCGTAGCCAACGACGCCGACATCGCCGGGGAGCGCGGCGGGGAGCGGTCACCAGCAACCGGAGACCGTCGCCGCGAGCCGGTCGAGCCCCTCCCGCGCCTGACGCCTGCCGACCGGTCCGTTCTCGACGAAGGCGAAGGCCTTCCAGCGCCCGTCGCTGCCCCGGACCACCCCCGCCAGCGCGGCGCTGTCGCGCAGGGTCCCGGTCTTGGCGTGGACCTGGCCTGCAGCGCAGCTGCTGGGCGCGGTATCGAACCGGTGCAGCCGCGCGGCCAGGGTGCCGTCCCGTCCCGCCACCGGCAGTCCCTCCAGCACGGGCCACAGCGTCCGGTGCAGGCCCGGGTCGACGGCAAGTGCGGCCAGAGCGGCGAGCGCGGCCGCCGTCATCCGGTCCTGCCGGGACAGCCCGCTGCCGTCGAACAGCCGAACCCCGGCCAGCGGCACCCGGTAGCCGTCCAGCACCTCGCGGACCAGGACGGTGCCGCCCGCCCAGGTCGCCGCCCGCCCCCGGCCCAGCGCGGCGAGCCGCAACAACCCCTCCGCAATGTTGTTGTCACTCACCTTCAGCATGTACTCGACGGCGTTGGAGAGAGGGGCGGACGTCCTGGAGGCAAGCAGCACCGCTTCCCCACCGACGGCGGGTGCGACCGCCCTGCGCAGCGGGCCTGACGGCACGGCGACTCCGGCAGCGGCCAGCCCGCGCGCGAACACGTCGCCCGCGACCAGCGCGGTGTCGTCGACCCGGTCGCCGGAAACGGCGAGGGCCCGCACCGGAGCCAGCTCGTACGGGAGGTACCCGCGCTGCCAGCCCGGGGCAAGCGTGGGGGCCGGGAAGAGCGAGTCGTCCACGCGCAGCGCGCGCAGGGCGAGCCCCTGGGCCTTGAGCGCCCGTGCGGTGTCCCCGGCGAGCCGGTCCAGACCGTCCCGGTCCAGCCGCTGGTCGCCCCCGCCCACCAGGTAGACCGTGCCGTCGGCGTAGACGGCGCGGGTGAGTTCGGTGTGGTCCGGGCCCAGCACCGTCAGCGCGGTCACGGCGGTGGCCAGCTTCAGCGTGGAGGCCGGCATGCGTCCGAGCAGCGCCCCCGAGGACCACACCGTCCGGCCTGAGCCGGCGTCCAGCACCTCGCCGACCCTGCCGGGACCGAGCCCGGCCTGAGGAAAGCGCTGCTCCAGCCGTTGGGCGACAGCGCGGTCGGCGGCATCCCCGCCTCCCGGCGCGGCAGCGGCGCGCACGGCGGCCACGGGAGCAGCGGCGGTCGCGACCGCCAGGGCGAGCGAGGTGGCGGCGAGCCGGAACACGCTGCCGCCGCCCCACCGCCGAGAACACCGGACCATGATCATCCCAGGATGATGACAGCCCGTCAGTTCGCCCCCGCGTCAACGCGCCGGGGCGCCCCGGCCTTCCACCTGCTGGACGATCCACTCGCACAGCTCATGGGTACGCAGCGCGTCTTCGGCGTCCAGCCGCCGACCCCGGCGCAGCGCGTCCAGGAACACATGGCAGGCCTGCTCGATGCCGCGCTGACGCGCCACCGGCACCCAGTCGCCCCGGCGCCGCACGGTCGGCTGCCCTCGGTGGTCGACGACCTCGGCCAGGTTGACGACCTGGCGCTTGGAGTTCTGGCCGGAGACCTCCAGGACCTCCTCGGTCGAGCCGCTGACGCGGTTCATGATGCCGAGCGCCGTGAACCCGTCCCCGGACAGTTCCAGCACCAGATGCTGCAGCAGTCCGTCCCGGAGCCGGAAGCGGACCGAGGAGTGCTCGATCTCGCCGGGGACCAGGAACCGCAGGGTGTCCACGACGTGCACGAAGTCGTCGAAGACGACGGTGCGCGGGACCTCCGGCACCGCCTCGCGGTTCTTCTGCAGCACCACCAGGTCGCGCGGCCGCTCCAGGCACTGGGCGTATCCGGGGGCGAGGCGGCGGTTGAAGCCCACCATCAGCGAACGACCGGTGGACTCGGCGAGCTCGACCAGCTTGCGGGCGCCCTCGATGGTGTAGTCGAGCGGTTTGTCGACATAGACATCTACGCCGGACTCCAGCAGCGCGGTCACGATCGGGACGTGCGCGCTGGTGCTCGCGTGCACGAACGCTGCGTCCAGCCCGTCGTCCAGCAGCGACTGCAGTTCGGTGTGACGTCCGGTCAGCCGGTACTGGTCGCCGATCCGGTCCAGCTTGTCCCGGTCGCGGGTCATCAGTCTCAGGTCGAGCCCCGGCTCGGCGGCCAGAACGGGCAGATAGGCCTTCTGTGCAATGTCGCCAAGACCGATGACGCCGACCCTCAGCGGCGGCGTGCCGCGCACCGTGTCACCGCTCATGCTGCTGCTTCTCCCACTCGCCGAACGGGATCCGGGCCAGCTCACGGATTCCCTCGGTGAGGCCCCACTCGTTCTTGCCCAGGCGCGACAGCGGCCGCATCTTCGTGATCTCCGGATGCCCGTCCACCAGCACCTCCTCGCTCACTGCAGCATGCAGCACCTCCCCGAAGACCACCGTGGAGTTGCCCAGGCACAGCGTGCTGTGCAGTCGGCACTCCAACGCCACCGGCGACCCGGCCACCCGCGGCGGCTTCACCCGCGACGACGCCTCCCGCTCCACCCCGACCGCCTCGAACTCGTCCACCCCGTGCGGAAAGTTCGTCGCTGTCTCGTTGATCTGCTCGAACATCCACTCGGGCGCGAAGTTGACCACGAACTCGCCGGTGGCCTCCACGTTCACCAGCGTGTCCTTACGGCCCACCGAGGTGAACTGCACAATGGGCGGCGAGGTGCAGGCGACGGTGAAGAACGAGTGCGGGGCTAGGTTCGCAGAAAAACCGTCGTCAGTAAGCGTGGAGACCCAGGCGATCGGCCGAGGCACCACCACCGCTGTCAGCAGACGGTAGAACGCGCCCGAGTCCATGGCCTGTGGGTCGAAGTCGATACGCATGGCGATCATTATGCCGCCAAGCGACGGCGGCGTATATCACCAGGTCAGCGGCTCAACCAAACCGCGAAGTCCAGCAGAAAGTGCCCGGTATCGGAAGGCACCGAGCTGCTGGAGCTGAGAACGCGCATGACGACACCCACTGTCTGGGACGACTTCGAGGTCCCCCTACAGGCACGCCGCGGCCAGGTGACACTCAACCTTCACGACCACCTCGCGGCTTACGTCCCGAAGCGTCCGGCCGCCTATCTCCGCATCTCCTCCGACCGCTTCGGCCTCGAAGCCGGCGTAGACCGCCAGCAGGAGGACGCCGACGACGCCAGGCGCCGCCTGCGGTGGCCAGAGTTCGCCCAGACCTACAAGGAAAACGACACCTCAGCGTTCAAGAAGAGGAAGGTCATCAAGGACGACGGGAGTGTCGACTGGATCGTGATCCGGCCGAAATTCCGCCAGCTCCTTGCGGATCTGGCCAGCGGAGTGATCGACGGGGTGATTTTCTACGATCTGGACCGCCTCGTGAGGCGCCCCAGGGATCTCGAAGACCTCATCGACATCGTCGAGTACGTCAAGCGACCGGTCCTCGGCGCCACCGGCGGCCACATGAACCTCATCAACGACAGCGACCGGCATATGGCCCGGATCATGTGCGTGATGGCGCTGAAGTCCTCCGAGGACACCTCACGCCGTGTGGCGCGTATGCACCTCGCCTGCGCCCAGGACGGGAAGATCCAGGGACGTATCGCCTACGGATGGATCCGCAAGGGCGCAAACAAGGGCACTCTCGAACCGAGCGAAGCGAATCTCGTATCCCGGATCTTCAAGGACTGCCTTACCGGAGAGACCGCCTACAGCATCGCTACTGCGCTCAACCGCGAGGGCGTGAAACCTCCCGAAGCAAAGAGCTGGTCCTCCACAATGATCAACAAGATGCTACGCAACCCGCGGTACGCGGGCATGGTCTCCTATGCCGGACTGCATCGTGTCGTTCCCGCATCGGAGTCGGATGGGTGGACCAAGGTCCTCTTCGACGACAAGGGTCGCCCTCTGCTCGGATCCTGGGTACCGATTATCAGCCCGCAGGACTGGTCACAGGTCCAGTTCGAACTACAACTCCGCCGCAGCAAGCGCGGGCTGCCCCCTGGTCGCACCCGACCCGGTATCACCAACAAATACCTCATGTCAGGGATTTTCAGGTGTGGCAGCTGCAGGGTTGGGCTCGTCGGCCATCCCGGGAACAAAGGAGAGTCGCGAGGTCGAACCTACCGCTGCCCTCCCCTGGCTCATGGCGGCTGCAGTGGGGTACGCATCGACGGGGAGGTAGCGGAGAAGGCCGTGGAGATGGCCATGGATGCCTTCCTGACGAAACTCTTCGAAACCCCGGATATCGCAGCACTTGTTGACCCTGCTCACGTCGCGGCTCTGCATAGTGAACTCGACAGCAGGTCAGAGCGAAAGCGCGAACTCATCCGGCGATGGGCCGAGGGCACACTGTCCGAGGTCGGTCTGGACGAGGACGACTACTTCCACATGTTGTCGACCTTGAACCGGAAGATCAGCACTCTTCGCGACCTCATCACCACAGCCGAGGATGGTCCATCGCGGACGGTTCCGAAGGATGACCTGATCGCCAACTGGCACAACGGGACTCTTCAGCAACGCCGCTCAGTCCTCAAGCGCTATCTGCACGGGATTGACGTGCTTCCCCTCGCCGGAGGAGCAGCGCCCGCCGACAAGGCCTTCTCAAAGGACAGGCTCATCCCACGGTGGAAGACTCCCGAAGAAGTCGCCGCATAGACCGAGGCCCTCACCCCGCCAGAGGTGAGGGCCTCGACTTCGTTCAGCGTCCCATCTGTTGCAGGAGACGCCCGAGGCGATCCACTTCCACCCTATCCAGTTGGGGGGCTTTCGCCAGGAAGGCCTCCAACCAGCCGCAACTACCTTGGCCACCTGCCCACGCCGGCTCGGTCACCCTTTCTTCCCGCAATCCCCAGTGCGGAGTGATCCTCCGTAGAGCACCGGACTCGGCTTGATTGCCCACCACTTACCTCCAGCTGACCTGTCATCGCGCGCCCAGGGCCGACATCTGCCTCGCCATGGACCTGTCGGCACGGTCACCATGTGTCCGCAGCACGAGCATCCGGAATCACTCCGGCTTGGCCGAGACGGGAAAGAGTGATAGCGCTTGACTTTCTGTCGGATCGACCGGTGCTGCCCTTGGGGCGTGACCCGTGATGATCACCCTCCGCGCGCCGCCAGAGCTACCACCTGCACTTCTGCCTCAGATCCGGAATAGCCGCAGGCCAGGTTCGATTGCCTCTCCTGTGATGATCGCGGGAGGGGGACGAGGCTGGTGACCGACCTGATGCTGTTCCGGCTGGACGACGATGGTTGGGACGTCGAGCTGCGGGGGTCGACGGTGGCGCTGGAGGTGGAGCTTCAGCGCCGGATCGAGGCGGGGATGGAGTCGATGCTCGGAATCCGCTTCCTGGCGTCGGAGTACCCGACGGGGCCCTGGCATCGGGGCCGGATCGACACCCTCGGGCTGGACGAGAACAACATCCCTGTCGTGATCGAGTACAAGAAGGGGTCCGACAACGGGGTCGTGTCGCAGGCCGTGTCCTACCTGTCGTGGTTGGACTCGGCACATCACGAGTTCGAGGCGCTGGTCAAGGAGAAGCTGGGAGCCGAGGCCGCCGAGTCGATCGACTGGCGGAACCCGCGGATAGTCTGCATCGCAGCCGACTTCTCTCACCACGACCGGGTCGCGGTGAAGCGGCTGCGCGAGCGGATCGACCTGGTGCGCTACCGGGTCTTCGACGGCGGGCTGCTCAGCCTGCTGCTGATCGACTCCGCACCGGGGGTTCACAGCCCCGGTCTCGCTCGGCGGCAGCGACGGGAGTGGGGGCTGGCCGCCGATGCCGGTGCCGGGGACGTCAAGCCGTCGGTTCGGGCGACCTCTGGCGCGGCCCCGGCCTGCCTGCAGGACCTGTACGGCGAGTTGGACGAGGCGCTCACCGCGTGGGGCGAGGTCGAGGTGGCTCCGCTGCAGCACTACATCGCCTACCGGCGGATGGTGAACCTGGCCTCGGTGATCTTCCGTCCGAGACACGAGGTGATCCTGGTCTACCTCCGAGTCGACCCGGACACGGTTCAGCTGGAGGAGGGTTTTTCCCGCGACATGCGGGGCATCGGTCACCTCGGGACCGGCGACCTGGAGGTGCGTGTCACCTCGGCGGCCGACCTTGAGAAGGCGGGACCGCTGATCCGGCGGGCGTTCGAAGCGGCCTGACGCAAGAGGAAGGGCGGCCAGTGCATCGGTCTCTCGATGCTCCAGCCGCCCTTTTGCGTCTGCGGTCCGTCGGCCCTGGCCTGGTCGGTCTCATGATGACGCCTCCGGTCCGGCCAGGACGTAGTCGTCCCGGTTCAACTCCGCTCGCAGCCTTCGCTCGGCAACGTCGGCGTAGTGCGCGGACAGCTCGACCCCGACGAACTGCCGGCCCTCGCGCAGGGCGGCAACGCCCGTGGAGCCGCTGCCGGTGAAGGGGTCGAGGACGGTGCCGCCTTCGGGGCAGATCTGGACGAGCTGCTGCATGATCTCGACCGGCTTCTGCGTGATGTGGACCCTGTCCTTACGCGGCTGGGAAGCGACGAAGTGGCCGGGCAGGTAGAGGTCACGGCCCTTCTCCAGGCTGCCCTTGACGCCCCAGGTGATGAACTCGGCCGACTGCTTGAACCCACCCTTGCGGGGTCGGCTGGCGGGCTTGATCCAGGGAATTGTGCCGCTCCAGGTCCATCCCGCCATCTGCAGGGCGTCGGACGTGGTCGGCTCCTGGCGCCAGTCGGTGAAGACCAGGGCGACGGTGTGCTCGGTCGAGGCCCGGTACGCCTCGGTGAGCAGGGCGGTCAGCCAGCTTCGGTACGAGCGCTGGTCGCGGTTCTCGCCGGGGAAGTTCTGCAGGTCGTGGGCGCTGTTGCTGGTGACGTACTTGGCGCGGGCGGTGCGGCCGGTGCGGTCCGAGCTGGTGCGTCCGCCAGAGTTGTACGGGGGGTCGGTAATGACGGCGTTGATGCTCTCGTCCGGGAGGTGCTTCAGCACGGTGAGGGCATCACCTCGGTGCAGCATGTAGCTCATGTGCGGGGCCTCTTTCAGGGCACGGCGGGACTGGGCCAGCGCCGAGCAGACGCCAACGGCGGTTGTTCGGCCCTGGGTTGTCCCGGACGTTATCCGCGGTTTCCGGCCGTGCCTAATGAGCTGCTGCTGTGGTCAGGGTCCGCTTCGGGGGTCGTTTGGTGCGGCCGGAATCCCGGTCTACTGTCTGGCCATGTCACCGAGTCGGGCCCAGCTCCGCCCCGGCTGACCTGTGCTGATCCGTGTTGCCGCGTCCAACGGGCGTTGCCTGGGAGGCATGTTGTACCCCTTCCTCGAAGCCCGTACGGAGATCCGGTGTACCGCCTGAGATTACGAGCGCGGCCGACTGCCGCGCATAACCGGAGACCGGCGTCTGGGAGCTACCAACTCCCCTGAGCCGGAACCGTCCTGAAAGGGCGGATTCACATCAGCGCGGTGCCGACTGCTTTGCACGAGAGGTCGGCACCGCGCCTCCTACGAACTACGAGGAGCCACTGCGATGCCGCATGCCCTGATACGACCACGCCCTGGCCCAACCCCGTTCCGCTCCGGGGCTGTCCGCTCCGGCGAGCGGTGGCGGCGATGAAGAAGACCGCCGGAGTCGTCCTGGGTCTTGCCGCCTTCAGTCCGCTGCTGCTGGCCGTTCCGGTCCTCGCGATCGGAACCTCCAGTGCTTCGGCCTCGTGTTCAACCGGCGGTGCGCAGACTGTGGACAGTACAGCCGTTGCCGCTCAGGTGAAGGCGATCCTGGACGGTGGCGGCAAGGGAACGGTCTCCGTTCCCGGGCTGGACGACCCGGCCGACCAGGTGCCCAACGCCAAGACCATCCAGGCCACCGGCGCCGCGATGAACATCCCTGTCCGGGGACAGATCGTGGCCTTGGCGACCGCCCTGCAGGAGAGCGGCCTGCGGAACCTCACCTACGGGGACCGCGACTCGCTGGGCTTGTTCCAGCAGCGGCCCTCGCAGGGGTGGGGGACGGCCAGCGAGATCCTGGACCCGGTGCACGCAAGCACCTCGTTCTACGCCGCACTGGAGAGGGTCTCCGGGTGGCAGTCGATGACCGTCACCCAGGCCGCCCAAGCAGTGCAGCAGTCCGGGTTCCCGGACGCCTACGCCAAGTGGGAACCCTTGGCGACAGCCTTGCAGAAGGCCATCGCCCCCCTCCTGGCCCAGGCCGGCGGAGCCTCGCCGAGCCCTTCCCCGTCGGGCTCCGGCGGTACCAGCACGGCTCCGCCCAGCACTACGGGCGGTTGTTCGAGCGGTGGTGATGGATCGGGCTTCGGCACGATCCCGCCTGGCGCAGTGCCGGCCGGGTACACCATCCCCGCTGACGCGCCTCCGCAAGCGCAGACCGCGATCCGGTGGGCGATGGGCCAGCTCGACACCCCATACCAGTGGGGTGGCAGCTGTACCAACTCCCACGGGGCGGACCCGATGGGCCGCTGCGACTGCTCCTCGCTGATGCAGCAGGCGTACAAGGCGGCCGGGGTCACCCTGACCCGGACGACTTACACGCAGGTCACCGAGGGCAAGCCGGTTTCGGTGGACGCCCTGCAGCCCGGTGACCTGGTCTTCACCGCCGGGTCCGACGGCACGGCAGCCAATCCCGGTCATGTCGGGATGTACATGGGCTCCGGCCTGATCATCAACGCGCCGCACACCGGGGCTGTGGTCTCGATCGAGTCCCTGGCGTCCTGGAAATCGCAGATCGTCGCGGCCCGCCGAGTCCTCTGACCGGCGCTTTCCCCTCCTCCCCTCCCCCGCATCGCCGCTTCGCCCCTTCGGGCTTTGGCGCGCAATCAATCGAACTGGAGTTCGTTATGTATCTCGCCGACAAGGCCATTCAGCTCGCCTACGACCCGGGCATCAAGCCGAACGAGGGTGGCCTGCCGGGCCTGGCGGTCCTCAAGGAGGTGATGGGCTCGATCAACCTGTTCGGGATCATCGCCGTGGTCGGAGCGCTCGCCGTCAGCGCGGGCGTGTGGGCCTGGGGCCACCACTCCGGCGGCCACCAGGCCGAGGCCAACGGCAAGAAGGGCGTCCTGGTCTCCGCCGGAGCCGCCCTGCTGCTCGGTGCCGCGAACGGTGTGGTCGCGTTCTTCAGCACGCTGGGAACGCAGGTCCACTGATCATGCAGAAACGATCCGCCCCTGCCTTCCGCAGCGGCAACCCCGGCGGCGCATCTCGCGTGCGCCGCCGGGCGCTGCTCGGCACCACTGTCCTGGTGGCGCTCGTCGCCCTTGCCGGCCTGCTCGCCTACCTCACGCGCGACGGGAGGGCTTCTTCCACCGCCCCTGTACCGACGCCGGGTTCGGCCTCCCCCTCCACTCCTTCCTCCGCCGCCGCCTCACCGAGCAACTCACCACCGCCGACCGGGCATGCCGGCGCCCTTCCTGCTCCGCCAACCACGCACGACCCGATCGCCTTCGGGAAGTCAGCAGCGGCTGCGCTGTGGTCCTACGACACCCGTGCCTACTCCCAGCCCCAGCTTCTGGCTGCCTTGCATGGGTGGCTGACTCGGGAGTCCAAATACGCAGACACCGCTTCGATCGACGCTCTCGTGCCCTCGGCGGTGCTGTGGAAGGAGATGGCCGCCAACAGCCAGTTCGCCACCGCCACCGTGAACGAGGGGCACTTCCCCGATTCGTTCACCCAGGCTCTGCAAGCCGATCCCGGGGCGCTCACCACGGCGTACATCTACGCCGTCACGGTCTCCGGTACTCAGTCCATCGCCTGGAACGGCTCGCCCGCAGGTGGCGCCGAGGGCCGCACCACCACCCTCGCGGTCCAGTGCCGCCCCTCCCAGCCCTGTGCCCTGGCCGGTGTCCTGCCCGCCGTCGCGCCCTGACCCCCACTCAAGAAAGGAGCTACCGCCATGGGAGTCTGCGACTGGCCCCTGATGGGCACCGTCTGCGACACCGTCGACTTCGCCACCAACCCCGGCGGCACCGTCACCGACGGCATCGGGGCATGGATCGCGAAGTCCGCAGGTGAGCTTGCCGCCAGCGCGGCCGATCTCGCCGCCAAGGCCGTCAACGAGACCACCGCCATCGACCTGAACGCCGGCTGGTTCCGGGACAACTACGAGCTGCTGCTGCCCATCGGGCTGGCCCTGACCGTCGGAACGTTCTGCATCCAGTTGATGTTCGCGGCCTGGCGACGGGACGAACGCGCCCTCGCGCAAGCGGCCATCGGCACCATGACCGGCGTTCTGTTCTCCTTCTGCGCCGTCGCCTTCACCTCCGTCGCCATCACGGTGGTCGACGCGTTGAGCGCGGGCCTGTTCCAAGCGGCCAACAGTTCCGTCAGCGATGCGATCCGCCGCGTCGTCAAAGTCAACGAACTGGGGGCGATGTTCGGCCTGGGCTGGGGTGTGCCAGCCCTGGTCGCCCTCGGCTGCGCGATCGGCGCGTTCATGTACTGGGGCGTGATGGTTGCCCGCAAGGTCGGCGTCCTGATCATGGTCGCCCTGGCCGTCTTCGCCGGATCCGGCGGCGGCTGGGAGGTCGCCAAACGATGGCGGCGCGGTTGGATCGAGGCCACCGCCACGCTGGTCGTCTCGAAACTGCTGATGACCGTGGTCTTCCTGATCGGCGTCTCGGCGATGGGCAAGTCCGACTCCCACGACGGCATGGCCGCCCTGTCGGACGCGATGGCCGGAATCGTGGTGATGGTCCTGGTCCTGTTGTGTCCCTACGCCACCTACAAGTTCGTCCACTGGGCGACCGACGGCGGCGGCAACGACGACCTGCACCGTACCGGCGTCGCCGGCATGGCAGTCGCCGCCGGAGCGGCGAAGACCGCGGGCAGCCTGGCGATGCAGGCCAGCACCGGAGCCCTTGCTCCGCAGGGCCCGAGCCAGGTCCCCGGGGCAGGTGCCGACGGTGTCGCCTCCGGCATCAACCCCTCCGGCGGCAACCTCAGCAAGGAGGGCATCGACGCCGGACCGCCCGAGCCTCAAACCAGCTTCCGGTTCGGCGAGGACCCGAATGCCAGCGGCGACAAGGGCCGAGCCCTGATCCAACGCCCCGGCATTCCCCCGCTCATCACCCGGGCCAGCGAAGGTGAATCGGGAGGCTCCGAAACGGGCTCCCCGGGTACCGACAGCAGTTCCGGTCTGGTCGCGGGCGCATCGGCACCGGGCAGCAGCATGGCCCGAGCGGGTACCGCGCCGGCTGTCAGCCATGCTCCCGGTGGAGGAAGCAGCCCTTCCGCGCCGCCTCCGCCCTCCACCGGTCCGTCGGCGACTGGCGCCCCGACGCCGACGAGCTGGGTGTTTCCGCACCAGCCGCCTTCAGGATCCTGACTAACCCACACCCGGGGGCGGGCTGTGTCCCCGCAGTCCGCCCCCACCCCCGCACCGCTGACCAATCGAAACGGAGTCCCGCCATGACCTCCAGAAGAGCGCCGCGCGCCCCGCCCTCCGCCCGCTCCCACCGTCTGGAACCGCCATGTCCGACAAGCCCCAGGCCGAAGCCGCCACGGCCACCGTGAAGTTCCCGCACCGCTCGCGGCGCGGCATCCTGCTCGGTCTGACCGCCCCGCAGCTGATCGTCGTCAGCCTCAGCGGCCTGCTCTTGCTCGCCGTGATCCTCACCCGTGGCGTGGTCGGCGCTCTCGAACTCGTCCCGCTGTGGGCCGCCATCGCCCTCCTGGTCTTCGTCCGCTATCGGGGCCGGTCTCTGGCCGACTGGGCTCCGATCGTCACCCGGTACGTCCTGCGCCGGATGCGGGGACAGCTGGTCTGGCTCGTCCGACCCTCCCGCCGCCCGGTCCGCGAGGGGCTCCTCCACCTTCCCGGCACCGCCGCCAGCCTGCGCGTCGTCACCGCCCCCGACCGCCGATACGGGGCGGTCCACAACCCCCACACCGGCACGCTGACCGCCGTCGTCAAGGTCTCCTCCCGCGCCTACGCCCTCCTTGACCCGGGCACTCAGAACGCCAACGTCAACGGCTGGGGCCGGGCGCTGGCCGCGCTCGCCCGTACCGGCCAGGTCGCCCGGATCCAGGTGATCGAGCGCACCGTCCCGGACTCCGGCGACTGCCTGCGCCGCTACTGGCAGGAGCACGGCCAGCCCGACGCCCCAGTGGCCGGCGCGATCTACAGCGAGCTGATCGCCAGTGCGGGTCCGGCTGCAGCTCCGCACGAGGTGTACGTCGCGGTGTCGCTGGACGCCAGGGCCGCGCGACGCCTGATCAACCAGGCCGGTGGCGGCGTGACCGGGTCCTTCAGCGTGCTGGCTCAGCTGACCTCGACCTTCGACCAGGCCGCGCGAACGGCTGGGCTCAACCCCACCGGCTGGCTCACCGCCCACGAGATCGCCGCCGTCGTGCGCACGGCCTACGACCCCAAGGCCCTTGCCGCGCTGGACCGTTGGTCTCCCTCCGGCCACCCCGAGGCGGAGCCTGCCGCTGCCGGACCGGTCGTGGTCGTCGAGAAGTCGGACCACATCGCGACCGACTCGGCTGTCCACTCCACGTACTGGGTCGAGAACTGGCCCCGGACCGAGACCTCGGCGGGGTTCCTGCACCAACTCCTGTTCACCGCCGGGGTCCGACGCACGCTGTCGCTGTCGTACGAGCCGAAGGGACTGGACGCCGCCCTGCGCGATGTCCAGCGCAAGAAAGCGTCGGTGATCGCCGACGCCGCCGAACGGGCCCGGCGCGGCCAGGTCGACTCCGAGGCCGATTCGATCGAGTACCAGGACATCAAGTCCCGCGAGCGCCAGCTCATCGCGGGCCACGCGGATGTCGCTCTGACCGGCCTGCTGACCGTCTCGGCCGACTCCGAGGAGGAACTCCGTTCCGCCTGCGCCGTCGTGGAGACCGCGGCCGTCGGCGCGCAGCTCGACCTCCGGCCGCTCACCTGGCAGCAGGCCGAAGCGTTCACCGCCGCCGCCATGCCGCTCGCCCTCGCCGCCTGATGCCGGCCTTCCCACCCTCCGAAAGAGCACCCCCATGTCCCGCACCGCCAGCCCGACCGCGCAGGACTTCGTGCCCTTCGCCACCGCCGCCCTCGACTTCCACCGCGCGCTCAACATCCCCGCAGGTCCGCTCGTCACCAGCCGCGCCGAGCTGGACGCCCTGCACGCCCACTTCGTCTCCCTGCACGGCCTGCTCCACGCCCACACCGCCCGCACCGGACAGCTCGTCCCGATCGAGGGCGACCAGCTGCGCGCCGCCCGCACCCGGATCTGGCAGGCCGCCGACCACGTCCACGCCGCCTACCACGCGGCACCCCGGCCGGACTCCGGCGAGATACCCGAGCGCGAGGCGTGTCAGGCCGGTCTGCCCGAGGGCGCTCCGGAGCTGACCATCTGCCAGCGCCACCAGCGCACCGCCCACCTGGTACGCCGCAGCACCACCCCGGCCGACCTGCACACGCCGTTCACCGGCCTCGTCCGCCGCTGACCTTGTTCTTCCGTCTGGAGAAACGTTCATGCCCCGCACCCGTGCCAGCGCCTCCCACCTGTTCGTCCCCCGCAAGTCGTCCCGCGCCGAGCAGCGTGCCGCCCGCGCCGGTTTCGCCGAGGCCCGCCGCCAGGCACGCCTTGCCGGGGCCCCGCCCAAGCGCCGCGACGAGGAGACCCTCGACCCGGAGCTGCGGCCGACCTACCCACCGTCGGGACGTCCCGGCCCCTCCTCGGCGCGCGGCGGCAAGCTCCGCCTGCCCGCCCACCGGATGACCACCGCCACCGTCTCCGGGGCCTATCCCTTCCTCGCCGAGGGCGGCCTGGGCGCGGACGGGATCTTCATCGGCCGGGACGTACACGCCGAGGCGGCGTTCTGCTACGACCCGTTCTCGCTGTATTCCAGCGGCCGGATCGAGGGCTTCACCAATCCGAACGCCGTCCTGGCCGGGATCATCGGCATGGGCAAGTCCGCTCTGGCGAAGTCCATCGCCACCAGGGCGATTGCCCACGGCTACCGGATCTACATTCCCTGCGATCCCAAGGGCGAGTGGACGGTCGTCGCGCAGGCTCTCGGCGGTTACAGCATCGCGCTCGGACCGGGGCTGCCTGGCAGGCTCAATCCCCTGGATGCCCCGGCCCGGCCCGCCTCGGTGAGCGAGGGTGACTGGTCGAGCGAGGTGCGAAAGCGCCGTCTCCTGCTTCTGGCGGCGCTGGCGCGCACCGTACTGAAGCGCGATCTCCTGCCGATGGAGCACACCGCTCTGGACCTCGCGCTCGACCTGGTCGTCGCCGAAGCCGAGGCCGCTGGCACGGTGCCGCTGCTCGGCGAGATCGCGCACACCCTCGGTTCACCCGAACGTCTCGACCGGGCCCTCGGCGACCATGCCGGGCACATGGGGCCCGCCGCCCAGGACCTCGCGCACGCCCTGCGCCGCCTGGTGCACGGCGACCTGAGCGGCATGTTCGACGCCCCGAGCACCGTGGCGTTCGACCCGACCACGCCGATGCTGTCCATCGACCTGTCCCGCCTCGGCGGCTCCGGCGACGACACCGCCCTGGTCCTCGCGATGACCTGCGCCAGCGCCTGGATGGAGTCCGCACTGGCCGACCCTGACGGAGGCAGGCGCTGGGTGATCTACGACGAGGCATGGCGCGTCATGCGCCACGTCGGCCTCCTGGAGCGCATGCAGAGCCAGTGGAAGCTCTCGCGAGGCTTGGGGATCGCCAACCTGATGGTCATCCACCGCCTGTCCGACCTGCTCAGCGCGGGCGACGCCGGCTCGCGCGGCCGAGTCCTGGCCGAGGGCCTGCTGGCCGACTGCTCCACCCGCATCATCTACCGCCAGGAACCAGACCAGCTGACCGCCGCCGCTTCGCTGCTCGGCTTGACCGGCGTCGAGACCCAGGCGGTGTCCGCCCTGACCAAGGGCCGGGGGCTGTGGAAGGTCGCAGGCCGGAGCTTCATCACTCAGCACATCCTGCACCCCGCCGAGCGCGAACTGTTCGATACCGATGCCCGAATGTCGGCCTAGGCCCTTCCATGCGAGCAAAAGGAGTTGAGTCATGGTATCGCACACTTCCCCCGATGGTCAGGCACAAGGTGCCGCCGAACACGCGGCCTGGCGGGTGCACCTTCCGGCCTTGGCTGCCGCCGCCGAAGGCATCCAGCAGGCATCGGACGCGTGGGATGCCGTCTCGGACTCCTTCTGCGACCACGACGGCTGGCCCATCGATGAGAAGGGGTACGCGGACGGCAAGGTCCAGCGGGATGCCGCAGCCTGGCAGCACGTCGAGGTCTTCCTCGCCCATGGCCCCGAAGTGCTGGCCGGAGTCGGTGATGCCGCACACGGTGCTGACTACGTCGAGGGCCCGATCAGCGAAGACCTTCGACGGCTGCGCGGAATCGACACCACCCTGGAACGAGCAGGCCAGATCCGGCACGAGTGGGACCAGGTCATGGCCCTGATGGACGCCTCGCTGCCCGGCTCGCGGGAGATCTACGAGAGCCGCGTGCAGGAAATCCGAAACTCCGAAGGCTGGCACTACGCAGACGAGTTGACCTATCAAGGCCCTGCGCTGGTCCGAGCCGCCGAATTCCTGGCCGACCGAACGAACGCCGATAAATCTGCGCCGAACGGACGTGTCCAGGCGGCCTTGGCCCGATCCGCCTCCAGCAACCGCGTGGCACCTGCCCTTCCACCCCCTGCGCCGGCCACGCCGAATCCAACGGCTGCCCGCCGATCCCGCTGACGCCCATAGCAACCCCCTCCCTCCTCAATTCGGAGCGCGCCATGCCACCCGCCACCAGACCCATCCCCGCCCTCGACCGCCCCTCCTCCCGAGCCCGCACCGGATGGTTCCATCATGCCCACCCCCGATCACGACTCCCTGCCCGACGTCGCTGTCGGCCGCCACCCCGACCACGGCATCGTCGCCGCCAACCCCAAACAACTCGCCTCCAGCACATGGATGTTGAAGGGATTCGACTTCCACCCCGTCCCGGATCACCCCACGCTCTATACACTCGCCGACCAACAGCGGAACGGGCAGGACCGTGCCACCCGGGCCGTCGCTCTTCTGCGAAAGGCCGGCTACCGGGTCGACGTAGACGCCGCGTTCGACCCCTCGCTGGCCGCCGAACCGGCGGGCGCCCGCGCACGGCCCCCGCGCGTCGAACCGGACGTCGCGTTCGCCGAGCATCCGCAGCTCGGCGTCGTCGCCGCCACCGCCGACACGATGAGCGCGGTTGAACACGGCGTTGCGATCCTCGAGTCGCACGGCTGGCGCTTCGACCACGCGCTGGACATCTACACGCTGCCCGTCACCACCGACCGCGGCGAGGCGCTCGGCAAGGTCACCGACGCCACACTGTCGATGCACCGGGCCGATCTCCAGGTTGCCGTGCAACCGCTCCTCGCCCAGGACGCAGCCGCACGCCGCCGCCCGCCACCCGCGGCGACCGAGACCCACGAGCACAGCGGGGACTTCACCACACACCGGCGGCCCCGCAGCGCCGCCGCGCTCGCCGCCAGCCCAGCCCGTGCCGGCCTGCCCGGCAAGGCCCCGGTCCCGGCACCCACCGCCTCCGCTGCGCCAGCCCGACCGTCAGACCCGCGCATCGCGTTCTCCCGAAACCGCTGACCCAACTCCCGTAAAGGAGCAGTTCTCATGGCCGTGAAGACCATCTGGCAGATCACCCATTCCTGCGGGCACGAGGCCGAGCGCGACCTGTCTGACCGGGCCGCCGACCGTCGCGCGGGCTTCGCCGAGTGGCTGACCAAGCAGGAGTGCACCGACTGCTGGCGGGCCGCCAAAGAGGGCAACGAGCAGGACAAGGCCGCCTGGCTGGAGGCCAAGCGCGCCGAGGAGCAGGCCGAATCGGAAGCCTGGTCCGAGCTGTACCGGATGCCTCCTCTGGAGGGGACCGAGCGCGCCGTCGCCTGGGGGGTGCGCTGCCGCCACCAGGTCCTGGCCGCCGCCTACACCGCCCTGGTCCTCGAAGGCGAGACCGGCGAGGCGCAGTGGGAGGAGATCGAGGAAGCCGCTCGCACCGTCACCCGCGCCGGGTGGTGGATCGACCAGCGCTCCTCCGAACCCGGGGACCTCACCGAGCTGCTCCAGGCAGCCACCGAGGCCGACCGGCCAACCGAGAACCCCCACTTTTGAACGCCCGTTCCCGGTGCCCCGCCCGACCGGGGCACCGGGCCCCTCCCGCCCAGGGATGTGGATGTCCCATCCCATGCCCGCGTACTCCCTGCTCTGCGATGTCCGACGCACCGAGAGCACCGCCGATCTGCTCAGCTACCTCGACCGTAGCGAGCCCGGTTTCGCTCCCTACCTGCTTGCCGCCTGGTCCCCGGAGCTGACTGCCCAGGACACCGTGGTGCTGCCGTACCTGGCGGTGCTGCTCGATGAGCCGATCGCGCTGCGGAAACCGCGCACCGGGCATGCCGCTGCCCGGCGGCTCACCTGGCACTGCGCTATCCGCAACACCACCGGTGTGGAACTCGATGACGACGACTGGTTCGAGCTGACGCGCGAGCTCCTCGACGTCACCGGTATCGAGCCGGACGGCGACGCCTCGGCGTGCCGTTGGGTGGCGATGCGCAACCAGGCCGGCGGACTCGACATCGTCGCCACCGTCATTCGCCAGGACGGCCGTTGGGCCCGGCTGCACAACGACGGCTACGCCGCCCGCGCTGTCTGCGCGGATTTCGCCCACGCCCACAGCCTCGACGGAGCGCGATGAACGGGGGCGTCTACCAGCGATCTCCGGCCGGGCCAAACCGGGGAATCTGCGGATCCTTCTGTTCCTGACGGCCCGGCCACCCGGCCTGCCCTTCGCTACTCCCCTTCGAGGTCAACGTCGTGATCGCGTACCTGCAGCGCAAGCAGCACACTCTCGGGCTGCTCAGTCAGCAGCTCGGCCTGGGCCAGCGCGGCGAGTACACCGATCCCCGACTGATCGACGGCGAATGCCACGGTGCCCCGATCGAAATGCTCGCCCGTCACGACGCGCTGCCGTACCTGGCCCAGGCGCTCGACGCACCCGTCCCGCGCCTGGGGCTCAGGGCACCGCAACGGCCGGTGCGGTTCTGCTCGGTCCGCTCGGACCCACGGCATCCGGACCTGAGCGACGCGCAGTGGGCCGATGTCGCCCGCCGGATGGTCGCGACCACCGGAATCGCGCCGCCGGGCGACCCGGACGCCTGCCGGTGGATAGCCCTGCGCAACCAGGCCCACCAGGTGACCGTCCTGGCGACCCGCGTCCGCGAAGACGGCCGCGTCCACGAACCGTACCGGGACGCCTTCCGCCCGCAGACCGAGTGCCAGCGCATCGCCGCCGACCTCGGCCACCTCCCCACAGCCCTACCCCCGACGCCTCACGTCCAGGAGCCCTCCATGCCCATCACCGTCACCATCACGGCCGAGCCCAGCGGAAGCATCGTCGCCCGCGGGGGCGACAGTCTCGCCGCCCACTTGCTCAACCACGCCGGATTCGCCTTCACCAACGACTGGCACGGTCCCCGGCACCGCCTGCCGACCAGCATGGACCGGGGCGAGCAGGCCGCCATCGCCAACCACGCGGCCGAGATGCTCCGCGCTGCCCGGTACAGCGTTGCGCTCGACCCTGCCCTCGACTCCACCGAGGTGGCCAGCCGGGCGAACCCTCTCGGTCCTTACACCGCAGGGGCGGAACTCCTACGGCTCACCGACCAAATCAGGTCCGCCGAGAGTGGGGCCGAGTTTCAGCAAGCGGTCGATCACCTTCTCCATCCCGAGCAGGGTGCGCTGGAGCAACTTCGGGAGGCGTTGGAGGCGGCAGGCGAGCAGATCACCGACTTGGACGACGACTCGTACCGGCTCGCTGACCGGTTCGGCTTCGCCGCCGAGTTCGTCAGCGCAGCGCAGTCGGAACTCGTCGGCTCCGAGCGCGAGTTGCGACGTGTCAGCAACTCGCCTCAGGCCCTGGCCGAGGCACGCACCCAGTCCTCAGCACTCCCCGCTCCGCGCAGTGCTGCTCTGGCCACATCGCCCGCAGCGGCCAAGGCCAAGGCGTCGTCCACGCCCGCTGCTGGGGCGGCGGATGCCGGCATAGTCGTACGTCCGTCGCAGGCCCCCAGCACGCGGTCGCGGTGACTCGGATGCCCTCCCCACACGCTCCCACCGGCGGGCTGCCACGCACCTACCTCATTCGGGCCGCTGACGTTCTGGCCAGCGCAACGGTTCCGGCGCCGCTGGAGCTGCCCGCGTTGGTGCCAGAGCAGCAGTGATCTTCCATCGCTCTTCCCCAATGGAGCCTGACCGTGCCTCGCTTCCCCTCTCCCCTCCGGTTCCAGCGCTCCGGTCACTGGCTGCGGTTGGGCCGCCGCCCGGTCTGGTTGGAGCCATCGCCGCTAACCGATCATCTGATGGCCCGCGACGAGTCCGAACGGCAGCGGAACCACGCCCGGCACTTCCGCGAGCTGTCCATCTCGCAGCCGTGATCTCCAGCTCACACACCGCAGAGGTTCCTGCCAGCCCTTCACCGTCTCGCGCACCACACACCCGATAGTCGTGCTTTCCACCTCTCCGCACGAACAGGAACTGCCCCGATGACCAACAGAAGAGCGCCGCGCGCCCCGCCCCCACCACTCGCCTGCGCTCACTCCCAGGACCAACCATGCCCGCACCGCGTACCAGCGCGCCCTCGACCACCACCGGTTCCGACGCGCTCCTCTACCTCCTCTTCGGCGGCCTCGGTATCGCCCTCGCCTTCGGCTCCTTGGCTTGGCTGACCGGTAACGTCAGCAACTCCCTGTTCGGCAGCGGTCCGTGGACACGCTTCACGGCCACTGACGCACTGCTTCACCCCGACGTACTGTGGCCGAATCTGAGCCCCACGGCCCTTCTCGTCGGCGCGCGGATCATTCCCGGCCTGCTGTCCATCGGACTGGCCATCACCGGCCTGCTCCTGTGGATGCGCCTGCGCGGCGGCGCGAAGAACGGCCTCGCCCGCAAGGCCGACCTCGCACCGCTGCTCGACAAGGAGATCACCGCGAAGGCCAGGAGCCTGCGGCCGAGCCTGAACTACCGGGAGTGTAAAAGAGGTCGCGCCCGCCGACCGCGGCATCCTCATCGGCACGCTCTCTCCGGGCCGCGCCGAGGTTCGCGCCTCCTGGGAGGACGTGATCGTCGCGATCATGGCCCCGCGAAGCGGCAAGACGTCCGGGCTGGCGATCCCCGCGATCCTCGCAGCCCCCGGACCTGTCCTGCTGACCTCGAACAAGGCGGCCAACGACGCCTTCACCGCCACGGTCGACACCCGCGCCCAGGTCGGCACGATCTGGACCCTGGACCCGCAACAGATCGCCCATCACCCGCGTGAGATGTGGTGGGACATCCTGGCCGACGCCCGCGACCTTGCTGGGGCAAAGCGTCTGGCCGGGCACTTCGTCTCCGCCAGCGTGGACGAGTCGAACGGTTCCGACTTCTGGTCCACCGCCGCGAGCAACACCCTCGGCGCGTTGTTCCTGGCTGCCGCCAGCCACCGGCGCCCGATCACCGACGTCCTGGCCTGGCTCGCCTCGCCCGCCGACCGCACCCCGGTGGACCTGCTCACCGACGCCGGCCACGAAGCAGTCGCCGCCCAGCTCCAGGGCACCGTCTCCGGCGCGACCGAAACCCGTGACGGAATCTACGAGACCGCCCGGCAGTATGCGAGCTGTCTGCTCGACCCGGACGTCGCCGCCTGGGTCGCCCCCAGCAAGTACGTGCCCGAGTTCCGGCCCTTCGCCTTCGCCATCTCCCGCGACACCTTGTACCTCCTCAGCAAGGACGGCGGCGGCTCGGCCTCGGCGATCATCGCCGCAGCGGCGGACGCGGTGATGCGCGCCGCCGTGGTCGTCGCCGAGCGCTCCGGCGGACGCCTCGACCCGCCTGCCCTGTGCGTGCTGGACGAGGCCGCCAACGTGTGCAAGATCTCGGATCTCCCCGACCTGTACAGCCACTTGGGCTCACGGGGCGTAATCCCGATGACGATCCTGCAGTCCTACCGGCAGGGCCAGCGGTGCTGGGGCGAAGCCGGGATGGACGCCCTCTGGTCCGCCGCAACCATCAAGATCATCGGTAGCGGCATCGACGACGCCGATTTCGCCGACCGGCTCAGCAGGCAGGTCGGCGACCACGACATCCAGACCACCTCGGTGTCGACCAGCGACAGCGGCAAGTCCACCTCGGTGAGCATGCGCACTGAGCGGATCCTGCCACCCGACGCGATCCGCGCCCTCCCCAAGGGCAAGGCGTTGCTCCTGGCCACCGGCATCCGGGTGGCCATGCTCGACCTTCGGCCCTGGTACAAGGAGCCCTCCGCCAAGGTGGTCGGCCCTGCCTCGGCCCGCGCGACGAAGGCCATCACCGAGCGCGCCATCGCCAAGACCCTCGGCCGCGACGACTTCGGGCTGTCGGCATGAGCGCGCCCAAGCCGCGTCCCGGCCGTCTTCTCCGCTCGCCGGTTGTCCTACGCGACGGCCAGTGGTGGCTGGTCAGCGGTGCCGTCGCGATCCTCGTTACTGATCCCGCGTTCACCGGCACGCTGGACGGGTTCGCCACGGCAGTGACCGCCGCTGACCAGGCGGTCGCCGAACTCCGTGACCGGCGGAACGAGACTCCCGCCTCCGACATCGGGGGGCAGCGATGAACCCGCTGCTGGGCGCGGAGCAGGCGGTGCTCGGCTCGGTGCTGCTCGACCCGGAGCAGCTCCTGCACCTGTCCTGGCTCGCGCCGGATCACTTCTACCGGCCCGTCCACCAGGCGCTGTTCGCCGCGCTGCGCAAGCTCCGGTCAGACGGCCACCTCGCGCTGAGGAGCGAGAAGGCGGTGCCGCTGTCCTGGGTGACGGACGCGGTCGACGAGGCCAGCCGCCACGTGCGCGGGCTGACCGCGTCGTACGCACACACCCTGGTCGCGGCCTGCCCGCGACCGGCACACGCTCCGGTGTACGGCCGCATGGTGCTGGAGGGTGCGATCCACCGCAGCGTCAGCGAGCACGCGATTCGCCTTCACCAGTCTGCTCGCGCCGACGCGCTGCAAGGCGAGGTCGAGGGGGTGCTGCATTGCGCCGACGTGCTGACCGGCGTGCTCAGCGACCTCGCAGGGCGTTGGGGTTCCGAACCCCGCCCGGTCGCGCCTGCCGCGCCGCCCGCCACAGCCCCGGTCGCCCCGGCGCCGGTTCGGTCAGCCCAGGTCGCCGAGGACGAGCGTTTCCTCCTCGCTGTTCTCACTGACCGGCCCCGGGCGATGGACGAGGTAGTGGGCTGGCTGCGGCCGGTCGACTTCGCCGACACGGCCCATGGTCAGCTCTACCGCTGCCTCGGTGCGCTGCACCACCGTGGCGAGCCCATCGACCGGATCACCGTGCTCTGGGAAGCCCAGCGTCGTGGGCTGCTGGCCGACGGCACGCTGTCCGGCGAGCAGCTCACCGCCATCTGCGATGGCGTCGGCCCCGGCAGCGCCGAATGGCTCGGCGAGCAGGTCATGCGTTCCTCGGTCACCCGCACGGCGGCCGGCTCCGCACGTGCCATCCGGGCGTTGGCCGAGAACGAAGCGCTGGCCCCCGGGCGGCTCATCAACCACGCCCTGCACGCGCTCGGCCCGCTCGACGACGTACGCGCCCGCTGGCAGAGCGCGAACAGCCGCCCAGTTGCGTCGCCGACGGTCGACTGGTCGGCGGCCGGGCCGCCGACATCGCGGGTGCAGGCCGCTCTCGCCCGAAGCACGCCGCGTCCGGTCCGGGCGCCGTCGGAGCGGCGCGGCTCTGTGCCTGTTCCAGCTTCTGCCCGATCGCCGTCGCGCGGCCACGGCTGACCCCACCCTTCCCCTTGCTCCTCCTCCCCCTTGGATTCGTCATGACCAACAGCTCCATCTCCGACGCCTTGGCCCTGCGTGACACAGCCTCAGACTTCGATGCCCAGATCGGCAATCTCCCGGTGATCGGAGATCCGCACCGCTCGCCCGACAGCATCGCCGTCGCCCGGCAGATCGCCGAACTCGGCAAGCTGCTCACCTACCTGGGCGACGAGGTCCTGTTCCGGGCCGCCGAGCCGGACCAGGCAGTCCACACCACCCGGGTCATCACCAGCTTCGCTGCCGCTGTCCGACCTGCCGCCGAGGCGGCAGCCGCCCTAGGAGAGGTCGCCCACCAGCTCTCCTTCCTGGACCAGACCGAGCCCCTCCGCGACCAGCCCGACACCCGGGACGCCCGGGAGGCGGCGGTACGGGTGATCGAGGATGCGCTCGGCACGGCAGAGGTAGCCCTGAGCGAAGCAGCCAACTCTCTGCACGCCGCTTCGGCCACGGTGTCGCCTCCGTCCGTAAGGCTCCAGGCCGCCCGCTCCCGGTCCACCACTACCGCCACACCCGGGCCGCTTCCTCCGACGAGTCGGATGGCAGCTGCCTCGGACCGGATCACGCGGAGCCGGTGACATGCAGCCCACCATCGCGCTCCCGCCCATGATCGGCTCGCTCTGCTCGGGATACGGCGGGCTCGACCTCGGAGTGCAGGCTGCCCTCGGCGGCACGCTCGCCTGGCATGCGGAGGTCAATCCGGATGCCTCGCGCATCCTGGCCCAGCACTGGCCCGGGGTGCCCAACCTCGGCGACATCACGACCACGGACTGGTCCCTCGTCCCCAAGGTGTGCGTCCTGACGGCGGGCTTCCCCTGTCAAAGACGTCTCGGTCGCCGGCCGCCGGGCCGGACTCAACTCCCAGACCCGATCAGGGCTGTGGCTGCACGTCGCCCGCGCAGTCCAGGCCCTCCGACCCTGCTTGGTGGTCATCGAGAATGTGCGCGGCCTCCTCACCTCACCCGCCGGTTCCCCTGGCGACGTGGAATTCTGCCCGTGGTGTCTGGGAGACACCCCAGGTCAGCCTCCTCTGCGGGCACTCGGTGCCGTACTCGGATCCCTGGCCGACCTCGGGTACGACACGGAGTGGCTCGTGCTTCGCGCCTCCGATATCGGAGCCCCGCACCGCCGCGAGCGCACCTTCCTCGCAGCCTGGCCCGCCGGACACCCTGCTCAAGACCCCGACCAGCAACATCGGCAAGAACGGCGGCTCCCAGCACCCCTCGAAGAGGAAGAGCGGCGGCCACGGCCCGAACCTGGCCGACGAGGTGGAGTGGCTCCTGCTGCCAACCCCGAAGGCATCGGACGGGACCAAGGGCTCGCCGAACCAGCGCCACGGCAACGGGGACTTGACCCTGCCGAGCGCGGCGGCCTCGCTGCTGCCCACCCCTCGAGCCAGCGACACAGGCACCCCGGGCCGCCGACCGGGCAAGGGCTGGCGCCCTCCGCTGTCGGCGGTAGTCCTGCCGCTCTGGACGGAACCGGCTCCGGAACCCGAGGAACGGACCGGCGATGGGGGGCATACGCCGCCGCCATCACCCGATGGGAGACCCTCACCCGCCCCGCACCACCGCCCACCGACGCATCCGGACGACTGCGCGCCGACTTCGTCGAGTGGATGCAGGGCCTGGAACCCGGCTGGGTCACCGACACTCCCGGGCTCGGACGACCCGCGCAGCTCACCGCACTCGGGAACGGCGTTGTTCCCCAACAGGCAACGAGGGCTGTGCAGTTGCTTGCCCCGCCCTTTCCGCTCTGCCTTCGCTGCGCGGCGGTGTAGCGCCTCACTACTTGGATTTCCCAGCCGGGCCAAATCGCGGTTTCTCCGGATCCTCTTCCCCATGTCGCCGTCCCACAGATGGAGCAAGCCCCCATGTCCGACCCCAGCAAGACCACCGCCGACCCTGAGCCGTTCCGCGTCCCCGACGGGGACCTCGACGACCTCGCCAGCACGCTCGCCAAGACCATCGCCGAGGTCAGGCAGCACGGCGTCATCCTGGACCGCCTGGGCTCCGAGCCCACTCCCGCGCCCGTCGAAACCCAGCCGACCGACGAACCAGCCACGGCAGGGAAAGCGGGCTCCGAAGCGGAGGACGGTCCCGCCTCGGTGTTCATCCTCGCCCTGGGCGGCGAGGCGTACGCCGTCGAACTCGCCGTCCTCAGCGACTGGGTGAACTACCTCTTCCTGCCGGTGTACGGCCGGGAGATCAGCACCACTCGCCCGTGGTGCGCGCAGTGGCACGAACACCCCGAGGCCGTGGCCCGCCTGCACGCCCTCTGGCTCGCCTGGCAGCAGCTCACCGATGCCGAGGCCGGCCTGTCCGGTCCTTCGACCTGGCACCGCGACCACTTGGACCAGGCCCTGGAACACCTCCGCGCGCCTGATGGCCCCTTCGCCGCATGCACAACGAGCCCGACCCGGCCCAACCATCGCGTGCTGGCCACCCCCGCGCCCGAGCAGTTGGGACTGGCGGCATGAGCAGCGAACTCGACTTCCGCCTCGACGACTTCAAGCCCGCCGACGCGGACTCCGAGTACGCGGAGCAACGGTTCTGGGCCGGTGACCTCACCGTCCTGGCCGAGCACCACACCACTCCCAACGGCTCCCACAGCTTTGTCGTCGCCCACGACGGCTCGGTCACCTGGGGCGTACCTGGCGAACCGCAGATAGCTGCGATCAGGGTCGCGCGGGACCTCAGCCAGAACACGTTCACCTTCGAGAGGACCTATCACTCCACCGTGCCCTTGGCTCAGAACTGGTTGATTGAGCGCGGCTGCATGCCCGAGGGAATCGCCCAGGTCGGCGACGACTTCATGAAGCCCGCCGATGATCTCACCGCGCGGGTCGAGCAGCAGCTCCGTATGTCGGGCGGTCGGTACGAGGTCCTGGACAGCTACACGTCGGACTACGACCCGTGCGAGACGTGGACCTTGACCCGCGATTCCCATGCCACTGAAGAACCGGTTCGTCTGTTCCTCGAAGAGGGAGACTACGAGACCCACACCTACACGATGCGCGAGGGCGCCTTCCCCGACGAGGCGTCCGCGCGGCTGTGGCTAGACGATCGTGACGATCTGCTGCCGCTGCCACCGGAATACCGCGGCGAGGCAGCAGCGCTCCGGACCCGCGCCGCGCTCTCCCGCTCCACTGGTGTCCCGGCGGTCCCCAAGGCGAGCCCCGGCGCACCCCAGGCGGGAACGGCGAGCACAGTCCAGCGGCCGACTCCTCGGAGGTCGATATGAGCCGCGCACGCTTCGCCTTCGCCGCACATCCGGACGCCATCGCGGATCTGCGGGAACTCCCCGACGATATCCGCGACTTGGCTCTGCTTGAGCTGCAGAACCTGGTGCGCGGCAGCGACGACTGCCTTCCGCTCAAGGGCCGCCTGGCAGGCTTCCACAAGGTCTACGTCGACCCGTCCGTCTCCTACCGACTGGTCATCCAGTTCCGTCCGGCGCCGCCGACCTCGAATCACAAGCGCGAGATCTACCTCGTCGCCGCCGGTAGTCGAAAGGACTACGCGGTCTACCGGTCGGCCCACCTCCGTACCAAGCCCGACCAGGACGCCGAGACCGACTCCGCCGCCGAGGCGCGGGTGCAGGCCGCTCGGTCCCGCTCTCCCCGCGCGGTCGACCAGGCGACAGCGGCTGTCCTGACCGATCCCCCAGCAACTCGTCAACCCGCTGTCTCCGTCTCCCGAAGGGCCTCCCAGCGATGACCGCCAACCGCGCTCCTCTGGCACGCACCGAACTGGCGGACCTCCTGGCCCACGCCGCCCAGAGCGTCTCCGGGATCCTCACCGCCGAGTACCCGACGTCCCCCAGCCGCTCCTACCTGCACCCTGTGTTGGGAGCACTATCCGCCGGTCCGAGGGTGGTCTGCGAGCTAAACGACCGGCTCGAAGGCTTCGTCGTCGACGAACCGCTCCCCGCCACGCCGGCGGGACTGTTCACCCTGGCCTCCTACGCCTCCGCGCTGGGATGGCTCGCTGAGTCGCTCGCCGAGCTGACGACCGCGGTCGACCAGATCTGCAACCGCGTCGACATCCCCACGCAGTCGCCGGACACGTCCCTCGTCCTACCGGCGACCGCGGCGCAAGCTGACGAGTTCGACTTCTCCTTCAGCGCGCTTGAGCTGGCAGCGATCGGTACAGCCGCCGAGGCCGCTGGCCTCCCGCCGGGCGACTACGTCGAGGTGCTCTCCCAGTCCCTGCTGGCCGTCTCCCGGATCACCGACGCCTGCATGGAGATCTCCAGCGGCCTGCTCGAAGACGCCGCGTACGTTCTCGGCAAGGCAACCGACCATGTCTGGATCGGCGACGAGCCCGACAGTCTGCCCGCTCTCGTCCGCTCGCTGCTCGCGCGGATGGAGGCAGCCGAATGAATCCCCACAACGCTGTCGAGCGTCCCGGCGCCCACCTGGTCGCTGATGCGTTCGGCGTCGAGGACCCCTGGGCGTTGACCGACGACCACCCGCTCCGCGACCCGCTCGACCTGGTCGGCAGGATGGTGGCCGAGGCCGCCCGCGATGTCGACGAGTTGCACGGCGACCTGACCCAGTCCGCCATCACGCTGCTTGAGCCCATCGCCCGGGGCGAGCACGCCAGCATGCGTGGCTGGGAAGGCGTCCTACGGACCACCGGCCCACAGATCGAGCTGCTCGTCGCCCGCCGGAGCGCGGCCTACGAGCAACTGGCACGGTCCATTTCCACTTACCGTCGCCTTCAGTCCGAAACTGGCGCTTGGCAATCCTCGATGGCGTCGACTCCCAGCCTGGCAAAGGAGCAGGGCTCTTGCCGGGACGACGACTGGGCCGTTTCGGGAGACCGCCAACACCGTGCCCTCGAAGCCGCCGAGACCGGTGAGCTGCGATTCCACCAGAGCGCGATCTGGGGCTTCAACTACGTCTCCAACGCTGGCGGCTCGCCGAGCGACCCCAGCGTCTGGCCCGAAACGGTTCAGCGCCTGGTCGCCGACGGCCTGCTCGACCAGGACACCAGCGAGGCGCTGTACCGGCCTGGGCAACTCCTCTCGCTCACGCCGCAGGGCGAGTCCGCCCTGCATCACGCCCGCACCGCGTCACCTCGCGTATCCGCCGCCCTCAGCCGCAGCAGTACGACCGTGACCGCCGGCACCGCCGCCGAGCCCGCTGCGGCAACCGCCACGAGCGCCCCTGCCAAGCCCTCTCGCTCCCGCTGACTCCCCAGCGGCGCTGAGCAGCCTCTTCAGTCAAGCCCTGCAGCCGCAACCGGCAGTACCGTCGGCCGTCACCGCCCGGTCGGCCCCACTGGGGCCGGTGATCCGCGTAGTACCGAGAGCCAGCCACGCCTCCTCGTCGCCACGGCGCCCGCGTGCGGTCCAGCAGCCCGATCCGCTGCGCACGCGGGCGCGTTCCCCTCCTACGCCCGGAGCCTCAACCAATGAACACCCAGCAGCCCTACCGAGAGGTACTGGTCAGTCCCAGGTACCTGGCCGGATCCAGCGGGACCGGAGACGCTGGCTTCGCCCCCGTCGCCCACTGGCCCCATCACTATCTCGACGATGGCCCCTGCCAGCTCCTCGTTACCTCACCCGACCAGAGGATCCGGATCGGCTGGTTCGGCGACGACTTCGAGCTGTGGAAGATCACCGCCGCCGAGGATGCCGTCTCCGCACCCCGCTGGACGGCGACCTTCAACCATGTCACCCCGGCGGAGATCGTCGCCGGGCTCACCAGCGCCTTGGCCCACGACTACGCCGAGGCCGACGCCGTTGACGGCAACGTCCCTTTCCTCGAGCGCCCGTCGTATTCCTGGCCGGACAAGGTTCAACCCCTGTTCGATGCCGGCTGGAAGCGTAACGGCGGGGCCGAACTCGGCACAGTCGAGATCGTCGCCCCCGATGGCCAGGCGGGCATCCTGATCGACAAGCGCCCCTGCGGCCCGGACGCCGAAACCGTGGAACTGTGGGCCGGTCCGCCGGGCTGGGGCACACGGGCGGAAGTGGTCTTCACAGCCCGCGCCCCGTCCCACCTGATCGCCGCGACGGCTGCCGCCCTGGCGGATTCAGCCCCGGTGATGCGTGAGCGCCATCAGCTCCATCGCGAGGTGGAACACCTGGTCACGCTCAGCCCCGTCGGCCCAACTGCCCCCCAGGGCCCCCGGGCTCCGACCCCACTCGACGTGCGCCGCACTGCTGTCGCCCAGGCGGTCCACCGTGCCGGGCGAGCCCTGCCGTCAGCCGCCGACCTCCGCGTCATGGCAGCCCACAGCCGTACGGCGATCTCGCCGCAAAACCGACCGGGCAAGTCCCAACAGATCCCGGCAGCCCGGCCGCTGGCCAGCCCGTCAGCCCCACAGCACAACCGCTGACCCCGGCTCCGGATCCTCCGGGGAAACACCTCTGATCGAAGCCGCCCTTTCGAATGCCGGGAGTTCCGCCATCCTCGATGCCACTGCACTCGACCAGGCCACCGCCATGATCGAGAAAGCTTGGGGCAGCCCTATTGAAGCCTTGGAGGCTCTCGCGGTCCGTCGCCCCAGCGACGACCCGCTTCTGCGCGCCGCGATGCACATCCGCTCGACGCTGAACGTCACCGACAACGCCGTGGCCGTGCACCAGGACCGTCTGAACGCCCTGACCCGACCGGGGCATGTGCCAGCCTTCTACGACCTGGAACGGATCACCAGCTCGGCGGCGGACCTTCGCGTCGCCCAGGCGGAGAGCCGCACTGCCCTCCAGGCCATCAGCCACGTGGTTGAAGCGCGGGAGGCCGCCGTGCCCGCAGCCCCGGCACCAGCAGTCCGGCTGGCCCAGGTCGCTGTCGCCCGCTCGGGGCACGCGCCGCGCGCCCTGGGCCAGGCACCCGATCAGCCCGCTCCGTCGGCCGCTGTCGGGCGCTCCGGGGCCGGGTTGGGGCCGCGCCGCTGATCAGTCAGGCGAGGTCCCCGTCGCGGTGGGTGTCCCCGAAACGGGAGCCCACCGCGCGGGCCAGTTCCTCCACCGTCAGCTCGATACGCCGCCCGTCCGCGATCCGGTGCTCCACCTCCGCGACCTCTCCAGCCCGTCCATCGGACTGGGTGCCGATGGCCCACTGGCCATCGGCGACCATCGCGATGTCCCCGACCGTCCACGGCCGCCCGGCGGCCCGGATCTTGCGCTCCAGCCCGACTGCGTCCCAGTGTCTGCTCGGCTCCGCCATGTCCGCTCCCCCTTCGGCTCTGTACGGCCCTTCACCGCAACCTTGTTAGGACAGCCGCGCCTGCCGATCCATTCCCTCGCTACCGGTCGACGCCTCGGGCGGGCAGTTCGCCCTCGGCAGACGCCCCTGCCGGGAAAGGACTACGTACTTCGGCACACCGCATGTCAACGTACGGGTGTGGGGAGAAACCGCAGGTCAACGAAGGGATCGTCCAACCGTGAACACCTCCGCCGCTCTCCTGCCCGCCGTCGTCCGCCCCGTCATGGAAGAGCACTCCTGGCTCTCGTCCGACCACTGCGCGGGCCCCGTGCTCGACCTCCTCGACGCCTGCGGCTGGGCGATCGTCGACACGCCGGAAGCCAACGTCCACGCGACGAGCCCGGACGGCCGCGTCTACGTCGGTTGGCTCCCCGAGGACACCGCCGCCTGGACGCGCGGCATCGTCTGGCAGGTGAGGGTCCTGCCCGCCGAAGGCGACCCGTGGGTACAGGAGTTCGGCCTGCACACCCCTCTGAGGCGGTCGCCGGATTCCTCACCGCGCTCATCGCCAACCCCAGCCGCTGACCGCCACCCCAACTCACCTCTCGGAGAGGCTGTCCATGGCATACCGCGCACCGCTCACCAACCACCACGCCGATGGCTCCCCCTGCCCGGCCGAGCACAAGCACACCAGTTCCTGCAAGCCGCTGCACCCCGACTGCCCCGGCCGCGCGTACACGCAGGCCATCTGCACCTGCGGCGGCTGGGAGATGAAGCAGTCCGGCAAGGGCTACGTCAACGAAAGCCGCAGGCGTCACCTGGCCAGCCACCCCAAGGAGCCGAAGGTCCTCCGCGATCTCCTTCGCCTCGACGGCTCCTGACGCTCCGCATCACCCCCATCCCGCCATCCCCTGCTCGGAGGTTCACATGCCCCGCTACCTGACCGTCGGCCACCTGCTTCGCCAGCTCCAGGACCTCGACCCCAACCTGCCGATCCGCCTCGCCATCAACCCTGACTTCCCCTTCACCCACTACCTGGGGGTGGAGGTCGTCGTCCGGGACGGCAAGGCGTTCATCGCCGACGACGGCCAGGAGGACTACCTCTCAGCGACGGTCAGCGACGCCCTCGCCTGGGCCTGAACCTGCTCCGCCGACCCGACCCGGAGGTTCCTATTTCACCGCGATCACTCCCATCACCCCTGATGCCCCTGCAGGGCCTCGCCCTTCAGCCCATGCCCAGCGGCGTACGGGGCGCGCTGGTCCAGCGCATCTCCGCCCGACCCGACGGCCCGCTCGACATCGTTTGGCTTGGCACCGACACCCCGAGAGTCCCCCTCGGCCGCGTTCACCTGCACTGGGAACCAGCCACCCTTGCAGGCTGGGACGTCACGGCCCACCTGGGCCTGGCCACCACCGAGGTACACCTCGCCTCCTGGCCCGCCGCCCCCGACGACTGGCCGCGCCTGGTCCGCCCGACCATCCACGAGGTACGCGGCCTGTGCGCCGCCCTCGCGGTCGCAACCGCCGCCCTCGACCTCTCCAACCTCCTCGCCCAGGTCTGACCGAAACCGCAGAAGGCCGCCCCGCGCCGATCAGGCAGGGGCGGCCTTGCCGTACGCCCAGCCGCTCGTTGCGTACGCTCATCACCGACGAACGAGGAGCACACGATGGCCGACGACCAGCTCTGGGGGTACCCGGAGGTCACCGCTCACCTGGGCATCAGCATCCGCGCCGCCCGCAGCCGCAAGAGCCGGGGCACCCTGCCCGCGCCCGACGACACCAACGTGCCGGACCGGCCCCGTTGGAGGCCAACCACGTTCCAGAACTGGAAGCCGGTCGGCCGGGGGTTCCGCAGCGACCTGTACGGCGAACCGGCTCCAGTTGCCCCATCGGCTTCCGCTGAGCGAGGAGCCCTCGGTTAGCGTCGCCGCCGACGGGCCTCGGCGCGCTGGGCGGCGTCCCGGCTCAGGCCCAGATTGCCTGCCAGGGAGGAGACGAAGCCGTTGACCTGTTGTCGGGCATGGACCTCGGGGTCCCCGGGGAGCGTGAACATGTCAGCGCGGGAACCGGCGTCCGCCTGGAGCTGCGGCCGTAGCCGCAGATACTCCGCCCAGTCCTCACGGTGGATGTCCCGGACGCGCCGCAGGAACGGCTCGGACACGGACTCGAACTCAAGGCGCTGCGTCGCACTCCACGTCGACTCCCAGCTCGCCACCATCTGATCGGTGGTCATCGGTGCCTGGGGCGGCCCGAACGCGATCTCGATCGGGCAACCGCGCGACCGCCACGGATTCGCCACCGAGTACAGCACCTCCGCGACGATGTCCCAGTCCGGATTTCTGGACCTCTCGCCCTCCACCAGGCACATCTTCGCCGCCTGCAGCTGTGCTGCCGTCGCCTCCGGGCTGGCTACCTGCCCGATGACCTGCGCCACGGTGTTGCTGCGCCGTGGGCCGCTGCTGAACCCGGTCTTCAGGGCATGGGTCCTGAGCGCGCGACGCGCCTGCCCATCGGTCACCACACCGTCGTACTCCAGCCAGACCTTCAGGACGACCGGGACCATCGTGTGATGCGGGACCTTGGCCAGCGGGGAACGGATCTTCGCCTTGTTGATCTCGTAGAACAGCCTGCGCTGCGTGGGAGGGAAGACGGCCATGTCGCTCCCGTGCTGGGTGGTCTTTCTTCGCAGGGGCGGGGCCAGCAGACCGACCTCGACGTGCCTGAGCACACCTCGGGCACTCATCTTCATTCCCAGCCGCCTGGCGTCTTCGGCCAGGTCAGCCGCTGTGCCAGGCTTCCAGTCACCCTCCCAGTCCGTCATGCTCTGGAAGTTACACGGAGATTGGGCTCTCTCGGCGCGACATAGCGAACCCGCCGGCTTCAGAGTAATGGCGTAAGCGAAAGAGACCCCCGGGCCGCCCGTTCTTCGCGGGACACCAGCGGCACGGGGGCATGACCCCAAGGAGGGGTGCATGCATCACCGTACGCGCCAACCGGTTCCACAGCGACGGCGACGCCGTCCGGCAGCCAGGCCGTCGAGGTTCCACGAGACCTGGCAGCAGAGCGTGACGGCGGTCACCGCTGCGGCGGTCACCGCCTTCACGGTGGCGATCACCAACGTGCTCCTGCACGTCCTACGAATCCGATAACGAACGGGTGGTCCGGCTCCAGCCGGACCACCCTGACGGCCCATCGTTCCCTAGGCTCAGGGCATGACCGACTCGCCGATGCCGTCACCACCGTTTCCATCGCCAGGCAACGCCGTGTTCCGGTTGATCGTTGGCAACGCCATCGCATCGGTCACCAGCGGCGAAGCCTCAGTGGAGGAGGCGATCCTGCACGCGGCCGTCCATGGCTGGTACAAGGGCCACATCCAGGGCGAAGACGAATGCCCCGGATGCGACTTCCGGGGCAAGCTGCCGAAGAGCGGCAACCGCGGCTGAGCCCCTGCTACGACTGCCGAGCGCCACCGGCATGCCGGTGGCGCTCGTCGACGTTGGGGCTCCGCTGTCCTAAACCGGCGGAGTAGTCGTATTCCGAAGTCGCGTATCCTCGCCCAGCGCACACATCGGCCCCTCCAGCACGCCGTGCTGTGTCGGAGGCGGAGCTGTGCCCGGCTGCGTATCGGTGGGACCGCTTCACGCGGTTACGGCAGACGACTGCGGTCGCTGCGCATTCGATGTCGGCGAAGCAGCTTCCTCGAGTCCGCGGCCACTGTCAGTCGGTGGGGGGCGGATCAGACTTCCACGGTTCAGCAACGTCTCCGCTGGGTTCCCAGCCATACTGTCGCAGTCTGTTCCCCTCCTCGGTGCGCCCTTGGGCTGCGAGCGTCTCAGTCATCAACTGAAGCGCACCGCATTCCCCAGCCTCACCAGCCCGTTGGCACCATTTGAGGGCCTCGTCCGCACGGCCTGTCTTCACCAGGGTCCGGGCTCTCGTCAGGAGAGGCCAGGGGTTCCCTGCCTCAGGGTGCTCACGGACCGCGTCCGCTGAAACTGTCTCAGTTTCGGCCTGCCGGGCGGCCGCGGAGCGCTGGTGCCAGTCGATAGCGGCCTCGGTATGGCCTGAGTCCTCCAACATCACGGCTACGACGCTCAGGTAGCGATGGTTGCGGGTCAGGGCGAAGCGCTCGTACAGAACGATTGCCTCATCGACGCGTCCCGACTCCGCCAGCAAGAAGGCCGCAGGCCACAGTGCATTGATGGCGTTGGGGTTGCCAGCCTCGATGGCACGCAGATACAGGAGGAGCGCCGCCTCCTTGTCGTGCGTCTCCGTCTTCATCGCGAGGGTGATCATCGCACTAGTGTTGCCGACCTTGACGGCTCGCCGCAGCAGGGGGAATGCCAGTCCATATTGGTCGATCTCAAGCATCATGGACGCTGCTCGTTCCAGTGCCGAGTTACTGCCGGCGCTGGCCGCGCATTCGTACCAGGGCAACGCCTCCCATACGCGCCCGGCCTCCTCCAATAGCTGGGCCACTGACTCGAGGGCGAGGGTGTCTCCAGCAGCGGCGGCGGCCTTGTGGAAGCGGACGGCCAACTGGAGCAGGCCGCGGCGGCGCGCCGAGTCGCCGAGCGCTCTGAGGTCAGTGCGGGGGGCATGGTCGAGGAGCGCGTCCCATAGTGGGGCGGGAACGATGGTGGCGCTCCGGGCGCTTCGGGCGTGTTGATCGAGGTAGTCGGCGAGTCGGTAGTGGGGCTTGTCGGATGCGGAGTTGTCCTGGGGGTCCCGTACGGGGGTGAGCGGACCTCGGATGCCATGCAGTGGCTCGGCGTTGTGGGCAAGTGCCCGCTCCAGGCTTGCGCGGGTGAAGCTGTCCTGTTCCGGTGCCGTGAGGTAGCCCTGGACTGCACTCTCCAGTAGCGCCTGGGAGATGCTGGTGCCGTGCCCGAGGCGACGTGCGTCCATCGCAACCTCGATCAGTGCCTTCGCCAGCCCTGGAGCGGTGTGATAGCGCTGCAGCAGGGCCGGGGCACCGGCGAGGAACTGGGTGATTTGCTTCTCGTGCATGTAGTTCGGCTCGGCTCGGTCCGCGGCATAGGCCAGTCGCGGATCATGCTCGGCCGCGACGCTCAGTGCGTCCAGGTCTTGGCGTGTGAAGGAACTGGGGATCTCCACGACCGTGCCGAGGGCACTGAGCAGGGCCCGTGCCTGGGCATGGGAATCCACTTCCCCGTCGCGGGGATCCCTGGTGAGTACATCGCAGTACCTGGGCCAGACAGAGCCCAAGACCATGACAGGGGCTCGCTTGGAATCGCAGAGGAGTGTGCGGAGTGCCACGGCCAAGCGTTCGCCGAGTCGGGGGTCTGAGGTGAGCAGATAGCGCTGGCTCTCGTCCAGCCACATCACAGTCCGGGGCCTGATCTGGCCGATGGCCTCCAGGGCAGCGTCGGGGTCAAGAGGGTGCCACAGCCTCCACCCCTGGGGTAGCGAGTGGACGGCTTCCCAGCAGGCCCGTGTCTTGCCAGTGGACGATTCCCCCACCAGCAGAACCAGTCGGCTCACGCCCGCCGCAGCCTCACCGATCGCCTTCCCGATCCGGGCGTCGTGCGCCCGCGGAACATAGGCCGGCAGTACGCCCCACTCTTCCCCACCGCGCAGCGAGGCGAATTCAACCGCCCGGTGGACTTCCAGGGAGAACGGGTCGTTCACCTCAGCTATCAGCTGACCGGGACCAGCGGTTGAATTGCGACTTGGACGAACTGGCTGGGCCTGGTCCAGCAGGTTACGCCAGCGGCGTTCGTCGGGATGCTCTCCAGACCAGTGGCTCCACAGCTGCACCAGCGCCATGAGGTTGTCGCTGCTGGCGGGGCTGGGTACCTGGGCGGCACGGGGGTCTTCCGGCACCCAGGTGCTGATCCGCTGCGCGCCCACACTGACCCGGTAGGGATCCTTCCGGAGAACCGTCTGCGTCAGACGTCGGGAATAGAGCTTTCCTGCAGCTCTCCGACCGTGCTTGGCCCGAATCTCCAAAGCACGCAATTCCTCGTAGAACGCATGAGCAGCGTCTTCCACAGCTCTCCCCTCCCCGACTGCCCGCGTCCCTTGCCGCCCCGCCCTGCCCGCTGCGGGCGCTGCGGGCACAGCCGCCGAGCAGGGACATGGTGCCAATTCTCCCGCACCGACCGCCGTTTGGGACATCGCCGCCCTCCCTGCTCCAGTCTCATGGCAGGGCTCGGACCGACACCAGGTCGGGCACCAGCGGAAGAGGAGCACTCATGAGGGATCCGAAGCACACTGGCCGCCATCTCCGTCGCACCGCCTTGTTCGGTCTCGTCCGAGGCATCGCTACCGCAGCCGGGACCACACTCGTTGCCGCCTTGGTCTGGTGGCTGCAGAACCATTGACATCCACCGGAGTCGAACTGCTCAGCAGGGGTGCGGGCGGAGCATTGGCGGGCCTGCCGGACTGCTGGTCAGCGGCGCGGAGGGCGGTTTCGCGGATCGGACGGGGGTGCCGTCCGGGTACTGGTGCGGTTGGCCGCAGTCTTGGTCTGGCCGGTGGCGGCCTTGGGGCGGCGGGTCCTTTCGCCGGGGTGGGCGGGGAGCTGGGCGAGGCGGCGCAGTCGCCAAACCAGAACGTCGGTTACGTCCTCGGCGGTGTTGAGTTCGCGCATGTCGATGGCCTGCTGCAGGAGGGCCTTGGGATCATGGCCTGCCTGTTCGGCCTGGGCAAGGGTGGCGGCCAAGGCGTCGGTCGTGGGCAGGTTGTCGGCTGGTAGTACGTCCTTGGGAAGGGCGGCACGGATGGTGGCCTCGTGGGCGCTGCGTTCGGCTGCGGGCAGGACGCGGCCTTGGTCGCTCAGCGCCTGCATGGGTGTGGCGGCGGCTTGGCGGTAGGCGGCTCGCAGGTGTCCTGCTGCCCGTCGCGAGGCGGCGGCCTGCTGGGAGTGGCCTCGTGCGGAGTGCCAGCGGGCGGCGGCGAGGGCGACCAGGACCATCGTGGACAGGAGCATGGCGGTGGTGCCGCCGTCTTCGCCTCGTCCGAGAGCCCTGCCGGCGTGGATGATGCCCCGGGCCGCCGAGCGGATCGCCCGGGTGTCGGCGCGTTCAGCGCGGACGTGGCTGCGGGTGGCGCGCTCGAAGGCGCGGGCGGCGGCTCCCAGTTCGGCGCGGGTGGCGGCCGGGGAGGTCTGGGCGACTGCGTCCAGCAGTTCGCCGATCCCAACGAGCTGTGCGGCGGCCTGGTCGTCGTCGCTGTCGAGCAGGATGGCAGCGTGCTCGGCGACTGCGGTGGCGTTGCGTCGTTCGCGGGCGGGTGGTGACCAGTCCGGTCGGCCGCTGGAGGTGGCCGAAGGTATGGTCTGGTCGATGGTGCCGTCGGCCAAGCGGCGGCGGATCTTTGGCAGGGAGAGGTCGGGGGCCAGGGTAGAGCCTGCGAACCAGATCGGTTCGTTGTCGCGGTTGCGATCGCCGGGGAGGGCGACGTTGTAGCCGAGGGCATCGCCGGAGGGGGCGTTGCGCATCTCCACGCGCAGCCCGGCCTCGTGCAGTCGGGTGAAGAACTCCGCTTCGGTGGCGGCCCCGGCGAGGGCCTGGCGGACGGCTTCGCGCAGTGTTTCGCGTGGAGCCTCGGGGCGGCCGGTGCGTTCGGCTTTGAAGCGTTCGGCGCTGGTGGGGTTCTTGGGGGCGGTGCCGTCTCCGGCGTGGAGTCGGCGCAGGCCCATCTCCTCTTCGACGGCCCGGCATTCGGCCTGGGCCTGCTTCTTGTCGAAGTGCATCCGGGGTCGGCGCAGGTCGCCTCGGACCATGGTGGCCAGGATGTGGATGTGGTCGTCCGCGTGGCGCACCGCGACCCAGCGGCAGCCGTCGGGGTCGTCCTTGGGGGCAATGTTGACGGCGTGCAGGATGCGCTGGGCGATGCCGTTCCACTCCTGGTCACTCAAGGTTCGGTCGCCCGGGGCAGTGCGGACCGAACAGTGCCAGACGTGTTCGGCGGGTGCCCGGACTCCGGCCTGCTTAACACGCAGGTCCAGGGCGGCGGCCAGGCGGGAGAGCGTGGCGTTGGGGTCGGCGTCGGGGTTCGGATCGCGACTGGGGTCGGGGGCGAAGCCGTCCCAGGAGCCGACGAGGTGGGCGTCGGTGTGCTCCTCGTTCTTGCCGGGGCCGAAGAGGTAGGCGAGCAGTCCTCGGGTGCGACTCCCGCGCCGGATCTTGGGGATCATCAGCTGCGATGTCCTACGAGGGCGGTGGCCGTGTCGTCGATGCGCGCCAGGGTCTGGACCAGGGCGGCCAGGGCGTGGTCGAGTTCGCCGGGGCGCGGGGTGCTGGCGGAGTTGTAAATGTAGGCGATCTGATTGATGTTGTTGCCGATGCGGGCCAACGCGGTTCGGGTGGCGGTCAGTTCGTCGATGGCGTCGTCGAGGCGGCGGTTGGGCTGGATGGTGGTGGAACCGCGGGCGGCGGCGAGGCCGGCCTCGGCGAGGAATCCGGAGGGGAACAGTCCAGCGCGTCGGGCGGCGGCAGTGATCTCGGCTTTCTCGTCGGGGGTCAGGCGGGTGGCGATGACGTCTTCTCGGTGTCGGGGCTTGTACTGGCGGCGGTGCGGGGCGCGGTCGGGGAAGGCGGGCGTGCTCACGGTCGGCTCGCTCGCAACGGGTGCAGGAGCTGGTGGGCTTCTCCCGGTCGCGGCGCCCCCTGGTACTGCGGGCTGGACTGGTCCCGGGGAGCCCTCGCCCCGGGACCAGTCCAGCCGCCCTCGCCCCCCTGGGCGAGGGCATCCCCCTTGGATAGCCCCTTGGGATATCCAAGGGGACAACTTGCTGTGCGGCGTGAGGTCGCTTGTTCGAAGCGAGGTTGATCGCGTGAAGAGGTAGACAAGGCGAGAGGCCTCCGGATTTGTGTCCGAATCCGTCCCCGCGCTCACATGCGTCGCTGGTAACGGCGGGGTGTGAAGCTGAGCGTTCAAGCCCAAGCGCACCTTGGCCATCGAGGAGCGACAGGCGAGGGGAAGGCTGGACGGGCGAACGAGAGTGAACCCTTGAGGAATCCTCGTGATGTCGCACCCGCCCTGATGGTCAGTTGTCGGCGGGAAGGACCCGGACGCTGCAAGGCGTCAGGCGGCCCCTGGATCGAGCAAGTCCAGGGAGCCGGACACCGCTGGTCCCGGGGAGAAAGGGCGCCCACCCCAGCCGCATCTTGGGCATGCGGAACACGAAAGCCCTGATGGGGTCCAGGAGTTCGCTCCTGGTAGGCCGACCGTAAGGGGAGCGGAATCCCTCAGCAGGAACAGGATGGCCCAAGAAGCGAAGGCCGGTAGGTCGAAAGGCCAGGGGAAACCGGGCAGCGGACTCTTCACCCGCTGGCCGCCATAACCCGCCGGATACGGGCTCGTGCCCGGCCTGAAAGGGAGCTGACGTGGGCCAGGTGAGCCTTTGAAGCACCGACGCAAGGACGCTGGAACCGAAGGACAAGTTAGACGCTGGAGGCGGTGATGAGCGAACAGACCATCGAGCCTGCCGCCCTCGCCGCCCCGGCGAACGGACCGGAGGGCGAGGGCCTGGACTGGCACGGCATCGACTGGGCCAGGCACGAGGCGCACGTACGGCGGCTGAGGCAGAGGATCTTCAAGGCTTCGCAGGAAGGGGACCTGAAGCAGGTCCGCAATCTCCAGAAACTCATGCTGCGGAGCTACAGCAACACGCTGGTCAGCGTGCGGCGGGTAACCCAGCAGAGCACCGGACGCGCGACAGCGGGCGTGGACAAGGAGGTGGCCCTGACGCCGCAGGCGCGGGGCCGACTCGCGGCCGAAGTCCATCGGTCGCAGACCCCTTGGCAGGCACGGCCGGTGAAGCGCGTGTACATCCCGAAGGCGAACGGGCAGCAGCGCCCGCTCGGTATCCCGGTCATCCGTGACCGGGTGATGCAAAGCCGCGTCAAGAACGCGCTGGAGCCCGAGTGGGAGGCCAGGTTCGAGCCCAGATCGTACGGGTTCCGGCCCGGCCGCAGCTGCCAGGACGCGATCCGGGCGGTCTTCCTGGCATCGAAGGGGAAGAACGCCAAGCGCCTGTGGGCGCTGGACGCGGACCTGAAGGCGGCGTTCGACCGCATCAGCCACGACCACCTGATGGCCGAGATCGGACAGTTCCCCGCCAGGGACCTGGTCCGCGACTGGCTCAAGGCCGGCGTGCTGGAGCAAGGGCGCTGGGCACCCACGGAAGAGGGCACCCCGCAAGGAGGGGTGGTCAGCCCGCTGCTGCTGAACATCGCCCTGCACGGAATGGAGGAGGCGGCGGGCTGCCGCTACCGGCGTGGGAAGGGCAACCTGATGCGCGCGGTGGCTGGCACGCCCGTCCTGGTTCGCTACGCCGACGACTTCGTGGTGCTCGGTCACGACGAAGCCCAGGTGCACCGCGCCAAGGAGGAACTGGCCAGATGGCTGGAGCCGAGGGGTCTGCGCTTCAACGAGGAGAAGACCCGTGTAGTCCACCTCACTGAAGGGTTCGACTTCCTCGGGTTCACCGTGCGCAGGCACGGGGACAAGATGCTGGTCAAGCCGAGTAAGACGGCCTGCGCGAGGCTCCGGAAGCGCCTGCGTGACGAGATGCGCGCCCTCCAGGGCGGCAACATCGGCGCGGTACTGAAGAAAATGGTGCCCATCGTCCGTGGATGGGCGGCCTACTACCGGAGTGTGGTGTCCAGCGAGACGTTCCGCGCGCTGGACAGCTACATGTTCACGCTGGCCTACCGGTGGGCGAGACGCAGTCACCCGAACAAGTCGGGACTGTGGATCAAGCACCGGTACTTCGGCCGCTTCAACAAGGCCCGGCAGGACATGTGGGTGCTGGGTGATCACGAAAGTGGGGCCTATCTCCCGAAGTTCTCCTGGACCGGGATCGTTCGACACGAGATCGTGTTCGGGACGGCGTCGCCTGACGACCCGTCCCTGTCCGCCTACTGGCACAAGCGCCGTCGCCGGAAGGTGCCGCCGCCCATGGACAAGATGAGCCTTGCCCTGGCCGCGGCCCAGAAGGGCCGGTGTCCACTGTGCAAGCAGGCGCTCATCGCCGGAGCCGAGTACGAGCCCGACAGTCCACGCGAGTGGATCGAATGGTTCGCGGCGTCGAAGAAGATGCTGAACAAGCACCACTTCGTCTACCGGCAACACGGCGGGGCGAACGATCGGAGCAACCTCCGCCTCGTCCACGCAGACTGCCACCGCCAACACCACGCTGGAGACGGCAATCGGTCCGACGGAGAGGCACTGACGAAGCCCTCGCGGCTTGCTTGAGCCGGATGCGGTGAAAGTCGCAAGTCCGGTTCTGAGGGGGGCGGGGCGCAGCAATGCGCCCCGCCTACCCGACCCGCCTGGAGCCGTCGTAGCGTGACGTTCCCGTCCGGATGTGGTGGCCGCCGGGTCATTGGTGCTCACTGGCTCGCTTCCGGGTCCTGCTGGTGGACGTCTCGGACGAGTTCCTCGATCCAGTCCATGGCCAGGACCGGGTGGTGCAGGGTCCAGGGGCGGCTGTGTCGGCGTCGTTGCACGGTCCAGGTGTTGTCGGGTCGCGATTCGGCACGGTGGAGGTGACCACGCTGGTGCAGGACTTTCAGCCAGGAGTCCACCTCGGCCGGGGTTGCGGGGTTGGTGCGCATGGCGGTGCTCTCCGGTTCGCTTCGGGAGGTTGCAGGGGTGATTGCCAGGGGTCGAGCGACCGGCCGTGGTGTCCTGCTCGGTCACCCGCCCCCGTGGTGGGCGGTCAGTTCCGGGAGGAGGTGACCGACTGTCCATGCTGTTCGCGGAGCTGGACCATCAGGGCGGTCAGGGTGTCGCTGGACAGCGGGATCTGCTGACCTCGAATCGCCTGGGCGACCACCTTGCGGGTCAGCTTGTCCTCGGCCCTGACCGCTGACCGCGCGATCTCCAGCAATTCCTCGGTATCGGGGTCAGGCCGTCGGTCACCAGTGACCGTGCCACTGACCGGCGGCGCGGTGACCGGGTGGGCAGTGACCGGCGGGAGGCAGACCGAAAGACTCGTAACCGGCTCGGTGCCGACCGGTCGGTCACTGATGTCCGCCTGTCCGGGCAGGTCAGCGCTGGTGGGTTCCACGTCGTGGTGGCCGGTGTACGGGCGGTTGGCGACCGCCGGGTCACCGCCCCCGGCCATTGACCCGGTCGTTGGGCAGTGCTTGTCCAAAGACAGGCGGGAGTGGTCGGGCAGGGCGCTGACCTGACCGGGCTGGGGCTTCGGCTGACCGGCACGGTCAGTGCGAGTGACCGAGATGCGGTCGGCCTGACCGACCTGACCGAGGTCGTCGCGGTCACTTCGGTCACTGTCCTTGGCCGGCCTCCGGGCGATGAGAATGTAGAGGTGAACGGCTCCGGCCAGGGCAAGCGGGGCGACGGTGGACAGGACGGCGACTACGGTGTCCCCGAGCCGCAGCCCGCTGGCCGAAGCGTTCTCCTCGTTGAGCCTGACCGCGTGCAGCGCGTTGGCCCAGATGCTGGCGGCGGTGGCCGTGCCGAAGAGCGTCCAGACGTAGAGCCGGGCGCGCAGAGGCGCGTCGCGCAGTACCAGCAGAGCCCGGATGCCGTAGGCGATGAACCCGTCGATCACCAAAGGGAAGACGTAAGTCAGGAGACCGCGGACGTGGATGGCCACGGCCATCTGCTGGAGGGCGTCGTACGACAGGGCGCATCCCGCGCCGCCCAGCGTAATAACCACCACGCGGTCCCAACCAGTGATGTGCGCCGTCTTCGGCGCTGCTCCGATGTTCACGCCGCCGTCCCGAAGTCGTCGCGGCCCAGGCGCTCGCCGTCGGTCTCGGGAGGCGGGGTGGTCCTCGCGGTCTGCTCCAGGTCTCGGTTGCGCAGGGCGCGGCGGGTCTCGCGGTAGAGCTTCTGGGCGTGCTCCTCGGTGATCTTCAGGAGCCAGGCCAGGCGCTGCACGGTTACCCCATACCGGTAGGCGGCGTGGACGACCGCGCGACGCTCGGCCTTGGTGAGGTGGACGTCCCGCCCGGCCACGGTGGCGTTGACCCGGCTGTAGTCGAGGCGATGGGCGAGCTTCAAGTGCAGGGGCCCACGCTCCTCCTCCGTCATCCCGCCCCGGATGCCGTGGCTCTCGCCGCCTTCCAGCGCGGCGTCCAGGCAGGTGCGGCGGACCGGGCACTGGCCGCACAGCGACTTGGCGGCAGCGATCTTGACGGTCTCGTCGGGCTCGGGGAAGAAGATGTCGGGGTCTACCGGGTTGTACTCGGTGCTCTGGCAGACAGCGTCGTCCTTCCAGGTGTGGTCGCCGAGCGACCGGTGGCGGGCAGGGCGGATCGTCGTGGTGATCATGCGGATGGCTCCGATCGCTCTCCGCGCGCAGGGGCGTCGGCGGAGGGGTGCACTGGGTCGGGAGGTGCATGGGGCGGCGCGCTGAGGGCGCGGCCCGGCGTGGCGGCCTGCGGCAGATCAGGCAGCGGGGTGGCGTCTGCGGTCGACGGGATCGAACTCGACCCGGGTGGTCATCTGCGCGAGCCTGCTGGTGACGCGGTCGCCGAGGTAGGCCCGGAGGTCCTTGATCGCCAGGTTGGTGGTGACCAGAGTCGGGAGCATGTGGTTATACCGGCGGTTGATCAGCCGGTACGTCACTTCCTCGGTCCACTCGGACGTCTTGGCCGCGCCGAGGTCGTCGATGATCAGCAGGGGGCAGCGGCTGACGGTCGCCAGCTCCCGCTCGCTGTCGACCCCGGGCCGGGGGCGCAGGTCGGCGTAGAGGTCGGCGGCGGTGGTCGCCCGCCAGCGCACGCCGACGCCGGTCTGCACCAGTTGGCGGACCGCACCGTACGCCTCGTGGGTTTTGCCCGCGCCGACCACTCCGGCCATCAGCAGGCTGGGGCCGGTGATGACCTGCCGCCTGGCACCCAGGCTGGGGGCGACGGCCTGCTCGGCGACGTCGCGGGCCCAGGCAAGGACCTGCGGGTGGGTGGCGACCGCGCCCTGGTAGCGCGGGGGCATCCCGGCCGACAGGGCGTCCAGCGCGGAGAAGCGCTCGAACTCGCCGTCCAGCGCAGCGATGGCGGCCGGGTCGATGTTGCGGGCGGCCAGGATGCGGGCCATCCGGTCCAGGGTGCCCTCGCTGCCGAGGGTTCGCGGGTCGCGGGCAAGGGTGCGCATTACAGCTCCTCGGCGTAGGCGGCAGTATCGACCGGGTTGGTCCACGCCTGGTGAGCGGGCACGTTAGGCCGGATTCCCGGCCGCGCCAAACCGGCGGAGCGTGCGTTCATCGCCTCGTTGACCATGCTGGTCAGCACGCTCGGGTGCTTGGGATTGGTGGCGAAGTTCTGCAGCCCGGCCCGGATGTGCTCCGGGGCGATCCCCTCGCCCAGCAGCTTCTTGGCGATCCGCCCGAGGTGGCCGATCACGTCGCTGGGCGGGCGCTCGTCGCAGACCGCGATGTACTCGCCGACGAGTTGGTTGGCCGAGACACCAGCTGCGGGCGCTGTGCGCCCCGTAGGGAAGGAAGATCCAGGATCCAAGATCCTAGATCCAGACGCCGAGCCCTCGGAGAGGTTTCGGGGAGGCCTCGGGTAGCCCTCGGGGAATGCCGTCTGACCTGCTGTTTTACCGTTGCCCTGATCAGGGGCCTCGTCGAGTCCAATGAGGGCGTCCTGCTGGGCGGTCGCGGCCTCGTTTGGGGCGGAGGGCAGTGTCGGTGCGGGCGGCGCGGGCAGAGCGAGGTCTTGGGGAGCGTTCGGCGAAGTCTCGGCGAGCCCTCGGGTAGGGGTGGGCGGTGCCTCGATGCGCTTGGTGCAGGCGCCCTTGCAGGGGCCGCACCGGTCCGCCGCGTGGTGCTGCGGACAGGAGGGCAGTCTGGACACGCTGGGCTTGTCGATCTTCTGGTGCTCGGACCAGGTCATGACGTGCAGGTAGCGGCGGCCGTCGCAGCCCGTGTAGCGGCAGACCAGGCCCGCGTTGGCGAGGTGCTGGAGGTCGTCCTCGACGTGGACCGAGGTGTGCTCGGCCCGCAGCGGCCAGAGCAGCCCCGCGATGATCGCGGCGTTGTCCCGGTGGCGGCCGTGGTCGTCGGCCTGAGTGAGGAGGCCGAAGAAAGTCCGCTCGGCCTCGACGCTCACCTCGGCAAGCGACTCGGAGAAGAACGCCTCCGGCTTGATCGTTCGGATCCGGGCCATGTCAGCGGCCCCGACCGGCACCAGTGAGGTCGCTGCGCGTCAGGGTCGCGGCGGCGAGGTCGAAGGTGCGAGCCCGGTTCCAGTCCAGGTCCGGCCAGACCCGCAGGATCCACCGGGCCACCACCCTGTCGGTCGTCCGGTTCAGGTCGATCGTCTCCCCAGCCGCGTCCTTCGCGATGGCGTGCGGGTGAGGCCACGCCTGCTTCGGGTCATTCAGACTGACACGTATGGTGGCCGCCCCGGGGATCATGTCCGCGAGCTGGGCTGCCAGGCGCTGCTGGCGGGCCGTGTCCGGGCAGGCCAGGGTGTCGCTCGGCATGGCGAGCATGGGATACTCCGTTGTTCGTAGGAGTGCGGTGCGGCGTTCTCGTGCAAAAGGCACGCCGCCTGCGAGATGTGAATCGGTGTCCTTCGGGGTGCCGGCCCGGCGCTTGGGAGTTGGTAGCTCCCGGGCGCCGGTCTCGTTCCGCCCCGGCCGCGTGTCAAGATCCGCGTGCCTGCATCACCCCTCCCTCCCCGACCGCGTTCCGGCCAGTGATCCACTTGTGCGGGGACCAGAACCATATGGCGACCCCCGACACAAGTCCAGCATCTTCATACCCACTCCTACCAGGCATGGAACAGTGCACTGGATGAACATGAGGGTCAACGTACACCGCAATGGCGTCCCCGCGTCAACTGCACTGTCGGGATCTGAGATGCTTGGGGGCATGATCACCAGAGGACTGGATAGACTCGCGGTCATGACGAAGGGCTGTAGATGACCGAGAAGAACGAGCGCACCTTCGCGGAGCTGCTCGACTACCTGTTCAAGGAGGTCCACCCGAAGGGCCGGGGCCCGTACACCTACGCGGAGGTGTCGCAGGGCATCAAGGACACCTCCGGGGTGACCATCTCGGCCAGTGCCATCCAGCAGCTCCGCACGGCGTCCAACGGCGGCAACCCGAAGATGCAGACCATCCGGGCACTGGCTGGCTTCTTCGGCGTGAACCCGGGCTACTTCTTCGACGAGGAGGAGGCCGAGCGGCAGCGTGCCGAGATTCAGCTGGTCGCGGCGATGCGCAACCAGGACGTTCGCAGGGTCGCGCTGCGCGCCAACGGGCTCAGCACGTCGAGCTTGCAGATGCTGAACTCCGTGATCGACCAGGCCCGCCGACTCGAAGGCATGCCGGACGATGCGGACGACTCCGGGCTGCTCGACGACGAATGAGCCTCGCCCCGGCCTGAACCGCGGCACGCATCGGTCCGCCCCAGGCCGATCGGATGGTGGCGGCTCCTCAGTCGGCTTCCATCAGCACGATCACCCGGAGCCGATTACTGCGCATCGGGCGCAAGGCAACGATGCGCACGGCGACTTCCCGCCCCCGGTGATACGGAAGCCTGAGCCTGCGCAGGTCACCGTCAGGATGCTCAACCATCTCGCGGCGGTCCCAAATCCTCCGCGCGACTGGGGATCCCGCGAGGATGTCGCGCTCCAGAGTCCGGAGGGCTTCATTGTTCGGATCATGGCCTCGCTCGTAGCGGATCTGCCCCAGGTAGGGGCGGGCCCAGTCCTGCTCCCAGTTCACGAGCTGCTCGCGGGCCTCCGGCCGGAGAAAGGCCCAGCGCATGTGATTGGCCTGGTGAGCAGCCCACGGGAACCACTCCCGCAACGGCTCGTTGTACCCAATCACATTCCATGCGAAGTCCGTCACAAAGGCAGGATCGGGTGCCTGCTTGTCGAGGAACTGCTGGAGCACCTCGTCCATTTCCGCCGCCGCGTCCGCCTCGGGTACGGCAGCGAGGGCCGGCGGATGCCCGACCGCCCTCACGTACAGCGCGTGACGCTCCGCGCGGCTCAGTCGCAACGCGGACGAGATGCGATCGAGGAAGTCCTCGGAGTAGCCGGCCTTCTTCCCCCGCTCCAGCGAGCCGTACCAGCGCTCGCTTACACCAGCCAGCCGGGCCGCGTCATGCTGCGTCAGCCCATTACTCCGTCGACCCGACACGGTCAGGCCTGGAAATGTCCGTGGATCCGCACGGCCCCGCCACGAACGTAGGAGCTCTGGTAGGGACTCGCCATCCGGCTCGTCACTGTCACGCTGCCCGCCCCAGGGATCCATGGGGTGAGATTAGATCGGACGATCAGGTGACATGCGCCACAACACGCCCTGAATGACCATCAAAGGATCATGGAGCGGTCATTCAGCGTAATCGAACATAGCGAATAGTAGATAGTTCAACAAACTGGGCTGCACACCACGATGCCTTGAGGCCACTGGAGTCGTTCGACATGGATCAAGATCGACAATTCGGGCAGCCTTGATCACCCTTCGCCGCCCACTCCGAAATGGGTCACCACCCGTAACCGGAACCACCAGTTCCGGGAAGTGTGACTTCCCCCTACTTCTTGGCATCCTCATGCCATCGCTACCAGCAAGTTGGTGCACAGCCCAGACTGAGGGGGGCCTGCTATGCCGTTGCCCGAAATCGACGAGAGTCGACTGCGCAAATCATGCGAGGCCCAGGTCGATCGCTTGCGTCTCCCGTATCGCTTCAGCACGCGCGAATTGCGCGATGCGATCACCGCGCTCCGCGGAAAGCCGATCATCCTCAAACCCCTGAGCACGCTCGGGGCGATCGACGCTCCGTGCGGTATACGCCTGGAGACAGCGCAGGTCGATCTCCTCTACTACGAGGAGGGCACGTCTGTACACCACCAACGGCACATTCTGACACACGAGCTATGCCACGTGTACTGCGACCATCCGGGAAGCCTGGAGATCGATGCTGAAACGGCGCGTGCACTCGGAGTGAACCCCACGCTGGTGATGCGCATGTCCGGGCGCACGAGCTATTCGACGGCCGACGAACGCGAAGCTGAGATGATGGCGACCGTTATTCGTCAGCGCATCTACCGCGAACGCGAATCCCCTTCTCACCAGCCCGAAAAGGGATCGGATAGCTGGGACGCACTTTTCGCCCAGCCGATTAAGAAAGTTCGGTTCCGCTCACGATGAATGCCATCTTCCTCGGCATGGCCTGCCTGCTCGCAGCGGCTGCCGGCTACTGGATCCTCGGTCGGGGCACACCCCGACCCGCCGGAACGTGGGCCATGGGCGGTCTCCTCGCCTCGTTCGGCCTCGCCTTCGCCTCCTACGCACCGCTGTTCGAGAACGCAGTGGAAGCGGTCGTGCCGCATGTGGCCCGGCTTCTGAGCAACTCCGCCTCTCTGGCGGCTGCCACCTCGGTCCTCGCTATCTCTTTCCAGGTCAACCTGAACCAGGCGGAAGCACGCCGCCGCATCCGTCTGCGTGTCGTCCTCCTCGCCGCATCCGTCTTCGGCATGACCGTGTTGTTCACGTACGAGCAAGTGACGCATCGGTCCCCGCAGGTCTACGCGCTCTACCTGCTCCTCTTCATCTCGTACCTGAGCTTCGCCGTCGTCGATTTCCTGCGGCAGGCCCTTCTCCAGTCGAAGTCGACTCGCAGGAGAAGCGTTCGGATCGGCTTTCGGATGGCGGCGGTGGGCTGTGCCTTCGCCCTTGTCTACGCCGCATACAAGCTCACGGTCCTCTTCTCTCTGGGTCTGGGCTACCAACTCATCCCCGACCACTCGGAGTGTTCCTCGCTCGTCGCCGCTCCCTGCGTCTTCAGCGTGACCTCCCCGGCGCTCGCGGTTCTGCTGATCTGCCTTGGCCTGACGCTGCCTGCTGTGGTCTTCCCGATCACTCAGGCTCGCCGTCACCGCTGGGAGGTGCGGTCCTTCGCCGCGCTCGGTCCCCTCTGGCAGGAGCTGTCGAATGCGATGCCGGAGATCGTCCTGTCAGCAGATGACACCGACAAGGAGGCCGCGGGCGACTCCGATTTCCTCCTTCAGCGGCGGGTAATTGATATCAGCGACGGAATCCTCGCCCTCAGGCCCTACCGTTCCCAGCGCGTGCAGGATGTCGCTCAGCGGACTTCTGGCGGCGGAGCGGAAGGGAGAGCCGCGGTCGTCGAGGCGACAGTCGTCAAGGCTGCGTTGGCCTGCCTGCATGCAGGCCAGTTCCCCAACGAAGTCGCTCCGCCTTCGACGACAGACGCCGCTGCGCGGAAGGACCTCCGTACCGACACCCAGTGGCTCCTCCAGGTAGCCGACGCCTACGCCCACCAGCCGGACGTGCGTGTCGCCGATGGCGGCCAGCCGGAACTGGTTGGAGCCTGATAGCCATGAACGACCCGACCCAGAACCCTCGATTCCATCGCGACCCCTACCCCACCTATGCGGCCATGCGTTCCAAGTGCCCGGTGCAGCAGGTGCCCACCGGCTCAAGTGGGCACAGCAGCTACCTGGTCACCGGCTACGCAGAAGCCCGGCAAGCTCTCGGTGACCCGCGGCTCTCGAAGGACACGGCCGCCTTCTTCGCCGACAAGGGGTCGCGGCGCCGGCTGCACCCTGCTGTCGCGCACAACATGCTGGCCAGCGACCCGCCCCAGCACACGCGGCTGCGCAAGCTGGTGACCAAGGCGTTCACGACCGGCGCTGTCGCCGACCTTCGCCCGTTCATCGCCAAGGTCACCGACGCACTGCTCGACCAGTGGCCTGCCGGAGAGCAGGTCGACCTCGTCGCCAGCCTGGCGGTGCCGCTGCCTGTCATCGTGATCTGCGAGCTGCTCGGAGTGCCAGAGGCTGATCGGCCCGACGTCCAGCGCTGGTCCGGAGAACTGTTCGCAGCCGGGAAACCGGACCTCATCGACACGGCCTCGCACTCCATGGCCGGCTACATGACCGGCCTCATCGCTGCCAAGCGCCTGCGCCCCGGTGACTCGCTCCTCGACCGCCTGATCTCGGCGCGCGACGGGGACGACCACCTCAGCGAGGAAGAACTGGTCTCCCTGGCGGTGCTACTGCTCGTCGCCGGGCACGAGACCACCACCAACTTCCTCGGCAACGCCGTTCTGGCGCTGCTCCAGCACCCAGCCGAGCTGAAGCACCTGCAGCAGAACCCGGATGACGTGCCGGCCTCGCTGGATGAGCTGCTCCGGTTCGATCCCCCGGTCAGCACAGCCACCTTCCGGTTCACCACGACGGCCATCACGCTCGGCGGCACTGAGATTCCGGCCGCAGTCCCGGTGGTGGTTGCCCTTGGAGCCGCCAACCGCGACCCGCAGCGGTTCCCGTCACCGGACCAGCTCAACCTGAGCCGGGACGCCGCTGGTCATCTCAGCTTCGGCCACGGCATCCACCGCTGCGTCGGTGCCCCCCTGGCCAAAGCAGAAGCGGACATCGCCCTGCGGGCGATCCTGACCCGCTTCCCCGGAATCCGGCTCGCCCTACCACCTGATCAACTGGACTGGCGGCGCACCCGCCTTGTGCGCGGCCTGGCATCGCTCCCCGTCCTGACGTAGTCGGCCAGTGCATCGCCGACGAGCCACAGAACGGCCGCCGGAGTCAGCTCCGGTGGCCCCCCTCTGGTGAGTATTGGCTTCGCGGCCACTGCCTCGCTACGCCCGGGATGGTGCCGCGACGGCCAGAGAGCGAGTAATGACTGCTTGGCTGCGATCGAGGCCCGAGGAGAGAGCGGCGGCATGTTCGTCGGACAGGTCGGCGGCTTCCAGGCCGCAGGCTTGGAACAGGGCTCTGGCATCGTTGCGCTGACGGTCCGTGGCGATGCGGGTGAACATACGGTCGGCCAGCGTCTCGCGGGCGGCGTAGCCGTCCCGGGCCCACGTTGTTCGCCGGGCCAGGTCGTCGACGATACTGCGGGCACTGGCGGGTTCGCGGTTGTCGATGGCGTCCAGGACGGTAAGTCCCAGGCGCATGTCGAACACCGTCAGCCCTGGCTGGGCCTCGTGGTTGAGGTAGGTGTTCACCAGGGCGGACAGGGCGGCATCGGAATCCTGCCCTGTGTCGCGGCGGCAGAGTACGGCCAGGCAGCCGGTGACTTCCTGCTCCCACGGATCACCCGGAGTGGTGGTGGTGATGAGGTCCCATGCGCGGGCCGTGTCCCCTTCAGTGAGGGCGGCGACGACGGCGACTTGGCGGCCGTCCAGCATCCGTGAGCCCACGCCTCGGTGCTGCTCGATGTGGGCCAAGGCCTCGCGCCAGCGCCCTGTGCCGGTCAGGGCGCGCGTGCCGTCAGCGAGCAGCACACGCCACAGCCACGCGCGGACCTCCTGCCGGTCGTCTTCCGTTCGGCAGAGGTCGGCTGGCACGGTGATGCCCTCGAAGTCCGCGCTGTCTGCGGTGCCGAAAGCTTCGTGGAGGTCCAGGATTCGCTGGCGGCCGTCGTCGGTGTTGCCGGCGCGGATCTGCAGTCGGGCGAGGTTGACCAGGGGCTCCAGCCCTCGGATGGCGCTGGCGGCCGTCAGCGGCGTGGCTGCCAGGTAGGCGCGGGCGTGTCGGTGGCACATCGACCGGGCGAGGTCAGGCAGGCCGAGGTCGGAGGCCAGGAGCGCCGACTGGTTGAAGACGGTTGAGGCCAGGCCCTGTTCGCCCTGGTGCGCGGCTCGGGCCGCCAGGTCGACCAGCGCCTGTACCCGGTCCGGCAGCGGCAGGCAGGCGGGGCGGAACCGGGCGACGAGCGGAAACCGCAGCGCTGTCTGGCTGAACGGGTCCATGGCTCCCCCTGGAGTTGGCAGTGCGAGTCGGGATCGGTGGAGCCCGCCACCACTGGCGGGCTCCACTCTCATCGACTCGGCGGCGGTGTCAGCGCCAGTCGGCGACGATCCGGTTCAGCGGGGTGTCGATGGCGAACCGGCCGGGCCGCTGCTCGATCGCGGGCGCGTCGAGATCCCGGATCTCGAAGGACGCCTCGCGGTCCCGGTAGTCGCGGTCCCAGGTACGGATCGCCTCGGCCACCTGCGCGGCCAGTTCGTGGCTGCCGGGCCCGTGGCCGATAACGCCGAACTCCCAGAGCTTGCCGCCCTCGGGGGTCTTCTGCTCCAGCAGACGGCGGGCGAGGTAGGTCACGGCGCCCTTGTCGACCGCGGCGGTGGACGACGGGTAGGGGTCGTCGGTGAGCAGCGTGCCCTTGGCTGCGGCCGGGAACAGCATCCGGATCAGCCCGGAGGGCAGGGAGCAGGAGACGAACAGCTCCATCCACTCCGGTGACTCCATGGCCCGCACGGTCATGCCGGTCCACTCCTCGGTGCGCGGTTGGTCCAGCACACCGGCCAGGGCTTCGGCGTCGACCCGTGCTCCGGTGGGGGCCTGGAGGCGCACGGTGCCGTCCGTGCTGAGGGGGATCACGCGGCGGTCGTCGTCGGCGATGCCTCGGCGCAGCGGCATGAAGGTGTTCATCTTGCTGGTGACGCTGGTCCAGCGGCCCTCGTGCTGCTCGTAGGCGATGGAGCGGGACACGCTGCCGGTCAGCCGCTGGGGGACGACGAGCCGTCCGCCGGGGGCGAGTTGGTCGAGCCAGGCGTGCGGGACGCCGTGGGCGCCGACGGTGGCGATGATCCGTTGGTAGGGGGCGCCTTCGGCGTGGCCGAGTGCCCCGTCCCGGGTCAGCGCCTCGACGTTGCTGAACCCGCCAGCGGCCAGGTGGGCGCGGGCCCCCTCCACGAGGTCGTCGTCGACGTCGATCGTGGTGACGTGGCCGCTGTCGCCGACCAGGTAGGCCAGCAGGGCGGCGTTGTAGCCGGTGCCGGCTCCCAGTTCGAGAATGCGTTCGCCGGGTTGGGCATCGAGCTGGTCCAGCATGAGCGCGACGACGCCGGGCTGCGAGGCGCAGGAGATCGAGGTGCCGTCGGTGTCGTACTTGATGTTGACCGGGCTGTCGGCGTACGCCTCTTCGAGGGTGGCGTCGGGCACGAACAGGTGGCGGGGCACGGTGCGCAGCGCCGCCTCGACGGCGCTGTCGCGGGCGTACCCGGACTCGCGAATCTTGTCGACCAGGGTGTTGCGAAAGCGTGCGGCCGCAGCCCCGTTGGGGGCGATGGTGTCGGTAGTCACGGCCCCGACGCTAGTGGTTGCGGATGTGCCCTCAGCGGAGGACGCGGTGGTGTCACTGGATCCCATGACTGCCTCTCGTGCTATGGCGAAAAGGGCGCTTTGGTCACCGGGGAGGAGACCTGCGCGGTTGGCGTGGAAGATCACGTGGTGTGCGATGACGCGGCGCAGGCCGCGCGAGAGCGTGGCCTGCGCCGCGAGGTTGGCCAGCGCCGTCCCGGTCTGCTCGAAGGCGGCCACCCACTCGTATTGACCACCGAGCGGGCCGTCGGGGCCGCACAGGCTGCGGGCGTCGACGGTCATCAGGGTCCGCATGGCCGGTATCAGCTCGGCGCACCGCTCCGGGGTGAGTCCGGGGGCCGGGCGCAGCGCGGCTGCCTTCGCCCACACGTCGCCCTGCTCGAACCAGTCCAGGTTGGCGGCGCGCATCATGGCGCTGATCAGCAAGACGGCGGTCTCCCTGCGGCCCAGGTGCCCGGGGCCGGGCCGGTAGGTGAGGAGGTGTCGGCTGTCCTGGTGGAAGAGGTCGTGGGCGGTGTCCATCGCCTGGGCTCCGCCGAAGGCGATGGACTCAGGTTCGTAGATGCCAGGCAGTGCGGTCTTCACCGTGCCGTCGTAAGTGAGGTCGCTCAGGACTGCCTGGACCAGTGAAGAGGGCTGGGCGGCTCGGTAGCGCAGCGGCCAGGGCGTCTTGTTCATGAACCACCAGCCGTCGATGTGTCCGGCTTCCTCGGCGGCCAGCAGGACGGGCGCGAGCCGTTCGGCGATGACGCGCTTGCTGCTCGCGGGGTCGGTGAAGGTGACGGTGTGCTGGTGCCAGCGTTGCGGGGCCATGGCGCGGGTCCTTCGGTCGGTAGTCAGGCGATGAGCAGGCAGGCGTCCCAGGGGGATATCGGCGGTGTGCCGGTGGCGGGGGTGCGGAGCGCCAGGGCGATGCCCGCGGCGCCGTTGAGAAATCCCGGCCCGGCTTCCGGGTCCTGTGCCAGAGCGGTGGCTACGGCCGAGGGTGCGGTGTCTGGCGGGCACACGGTGCTCAGCAGGGCCGGGATTGCTGCGCGCAGCTGTACGGCGGTCGAGGGGTGGGCGTCGGCGGCGGCCCGGGCCGCGAGATGGGCGAGCCCGGCGAAGCCGTGGCACAGGCCGTCGTCGGTGGTGGCTTTGACTTGGGCGGATTCCGGGAGAAGGGCGGCCACGAGCGCGTTCTCGGCGGTGGCCTGGCGGTTCTTGTCGCCGAGCGCCAGGGCGGCGAGTTGCTGGGCGCGGGCGAGGCCGGCGGTGCCGTAGCACCATGAGGGACGGCGCGGCGCAGACGGGGCGAGGCGTCCGTACCGGAGCTCGGCGCGTGTGATCCAGTACGGCCAGGCAACGCCGGGGCTGTCGTCTTCCTGCCAGTGGTCCAGCCACGCCAGGATCGTTCGTAGCGCCCTGTGGTGGCCGCCTACGGTGTGGCCGTGCCGTAGGGCCAGGGCCAGGAGCGCGAGGACTGCGCCGACGCCGTGTGCCATGCCGTTGTTGCCGTGGCCTCCGGGGTACCGGTCCTCGGGGCGGCCGGTGGGTCCGGAGCTTGTCCACCAGCCGGGCAGGGTCTCGCCGTGGTCGCTGACCGGCTCGGTGAGGCGGACGCAGTAGTGCAGGATGCTGCTTAGGGTGGGGTTGTACGGGTCGCGGTGAAGCAGGTAGGCGCCGTAGCCGGTGAGTCCACGGATCACGTCGAACTCGGCCAAGTGCGGGAGGTGGCCGGCGTCCAGGCGGCGGTGAGCTGTGTCGAGGCGGCGGCGAATGTCGAAGTCGATCTGCGTGTCCAGGCGGTGCAGGGCGCGCTGGTAGGCGTCGGGCTGGTGCTCGGCTGCGCAGGCCAGGGCGTGGGCGAGGGCCGGGGTGCCGTAGAAGGGGTGGCTGTCGGGTCCGCTGGTGACCGGTCCGCTGGTGGCAGCGGCGAGCCAGTCGTGGGCTGGCTGCCATGGGCCCAGGCCGGCGGCCGCTCGCTCGATGTGCAGCAGTGCGATTCCCACCGGCCCGTAGGCCAGCTGCTGCCGGTCCGTCGTGATGGTGCGGGGTCTGACCGGCGCGATGCTGGGGTCGGCCAGCAGGTCGGCGATGGTGTCCGCGACCGTGAGCGCGGGGTGGTGGATCACTGGGTCCCCCGGGACATCCAGGCCAGGGCGACGGCGCGGGTCAGGTACAGGCAGATCGCCTCCTCGGGGAAGTCGACCGCGACGTGCCGCACGAAGTGCACGTGCAGCAGCGAGGACAGGACATCGTCCAGGCGGATGCCCTCGCTGTCGGGGTGGGCGAGATGGGGCCGGTAGGCGGCCAGGGCCGCAGTCCGGTCGGCCCACGCCTCCACCACGGCCTCTCCGCCGGGTGCGCTGCGCAGCGCGGCCCAGTGGTCGCTGGGGTCGGCCAGGCGGACGGTCTCGGTGAACTGCGGGCGCGGTACCGGGGACGGTGCGGCGGCGGGGATGTGGGTGACCAGCCACCGCATCGCGGCCTCGGGACTGCCCAGGAAGGCGGTGGCGATGGCGACGGTGTGGGCGGCCACCAGTGCGCGCTGTACCGGGCGTTGCCGCTGGGCGAGTTGGGTCACGACGGCCCGGGAGTCTGCGCGGAACACCTCCTCGGCGGCGTCCCAGGCAGCCCCGGAGCCCCAGCGGCCCACCTCACGGTAGGAGGTGGGGAAGCGCAGGTCCGACAGCAGGCCAGCGGCACGCAGCTCGTTGGCCCAGGTGCCGATGGTGCGGGCGGCCTTGGCGAAGGCGTCGGCGTCGGCGTCGGCGTCGGGCAGTGCGATGCGCAGCCGCAGGTGGTGCTGGGGGTCGCGGAATCGGATGTACCACCAGGGTGGGCTGCCCAGACGGTCCAGCAGGTCGGGGAGGTGCTGGGCGAGGAGGACGTCCTGTCGGCGCAGGTCGCCGTAGAGGGTGGTCAGCAGCAGCGGGGAGACGCCGGGCGTCTGGGTCTGTGCTGGGGACAGGGTCCGGGCCGGGGTGGGGATCGGCAGTGTCGGCCACGCCGGCGGCCGGGTGGCCTTGAGCGGCACGACGATTTCGTGCGCGCGGCCGTCGCACCAGCCGTAGGCGTCAGCGGCAGGGGCTTCCACCAGGACCGCCGTGCCGCTGCGGTCCAGGTGCTGGCGCAGCAGCGTCCGGTGCGGCCCTTGGTCGAGATCGAGCAGCAGGCGCTGATCGCCTTCGGCCAGGTGGACCCGTCGCGGCATCCGCCGCCTGATGCGCCAGTCCTCAAGGGCCGTGTCCCACTGGGCTTGCAGTCGGTCACGGCCGGGGAGTTCGGCGGCTTCCAGTCGCCACCGGGCCGCAGCGAGCACCGTGCGGCCGTACAGCAGCCGGGGCAGGAACGGCATCGCGTTCGCCGCGCCCCAGTCGAACAAGGTGACCTGCGCGCACTGGGCGCGGGACAACTCGATGAGGAATCGGGCCAGCGGCGGCGTGTGCTCCCGGAGGTTCAGCGCGTTCATCCCCACCGCCTCGACCCGCTGGCCGCGCTCGGGCACGGCCAGGTACATGCGGCGGCCATCGCAGGCCACGGCAAGGCCGGCCGGGGTGAGCACGTTGCTGCTCGCGGTGCGGTGCTCCTGGACGCTGATCACGGTGGGCAGGACCTGAGGGGCACGGGAGACGTGGGCGCTGCTGGGGTGCAGCGGCGGGAAGGACAACTGGGCAGCGATGGTCCCGGTGTCAGCCGTTGGAAGGTCGGCCAGTTCGGCTGCCAGCAGTGCGCAATCCTCGGGGGCCAGCACGCCCAGGAACCGGCCGATGGTGACGCCCGCCCCCCGCGACACGCTCGCCATCTCCAGTCGGAACCGACCGCGCTGCAGGTCTTCGGCGCTGGCGGCGTGCACGCGGACGCCGACTTCGAGGTGCGGCGGCACTCTGGGGCATTCCGGTCCCAGGTCCATCGCCGCGATCAGGTCGTCGGTCAGAAGCACTTCGTCGCAGCCGTCCAAGGCGGCGGCCTGCGCCAGCCGAACCAGGACGTCATCGCGTTGTGAGACGCGAGAGCGGCGGCCGTCACTGGGGGTGCCCGGGTATCCGTCAGGGAAGCCGGTGCCGCTGTCAGCGACGGCGTCCATCAGCGGCACCATCGTGCCGATGCCAAAGGTCTCGTAGAACCGCCGCTGGTACGCCTTCCATGCAGCGGTCCCGTACGGCTGGGCACTGACCCGGGCCAGGACATCGGCAGCCCGCTCGGCCTCGCGAGCGACCCCGTCCGGCAGCTCGATCGCGGCGTCCAAGCGTAAGTCGAGGGCCAGCGGGTGGCGGCGCAGCCCTGGGACCACGGCGCGCATCCGGGCGGCGGCGCCGGCCCGGCCGCCGCGGGAGGCGCAGCCGCGCAGTTCGGCGTGGACGGCGCGCAGATCGCGAACCAGGTCAGCGATCTCAGTGACCGCGTCGGCGTTCACGGCATCCAGCTGGCCCAGCAGGTAGTCCAGGGCGTCGGTCTCGGTGCTCGGCGCGTCCAGGCAGGTGATGAGCACGCGGTGCTGGATCAGCCCCTGCACGAGTCGCTTCGCCCGTTCCCGACCTGCCGCGGGGAAGTCCGCGGTCAGTTTGTCCGCGAGGACCCCCACGCCGATGGGAGCGCGGGCTGCGTCTAGGACGGCCTGCACCGGAGCAGTCAGCGCCATGGATGCTTCAACGGCCCGCCGCCGGTCGCCGCCGGTGTCCGACTTGTACGGCACGACCAGCTGGTCGCCGCGTACCTGCACGGTGTTGTTGACGACCACCGCCAGGCGCTCCAGCAGCTCGGGGCACGACTGCAGCCGCCCCACCACGGCCGTCAGCCACTCCGCACTCGCCCGCCCGATCGCCGTGTGCTCCGCACCCCACCTCGCACCAGCCCGTGGTCCGAACGCGGCCACAGCGACACCGGCGAACAGCCCGAAGGGAGTCGCCCGCTGCTCGGCGCGCAGCACGTAGCGGCCCACCGAGGCAGCGGCGCGGCGCACATCACGGTCTTCCGGGGCATCGGAGGAGCACAAGGAACGCACCTGGGCGGTGAGGTCCGGGCTGGCGTGCTCCAGGGCCTCGGCGAAGTCCTGCCTGGACCAGACGTGCCGAAGCCACGCCAGCCGGGTGCCCATGCCAAGTGGGGAGGGGTCATCGAGATCGGGGACTGGGGGGATTGGGAGTTCCGGCCGGGCGACCGCGCGGACGAGCATGGTCTTGCCGGCGCGGAACGCGGTGCTCGATGCCATCAACCATCTCCTGGTCCAGGTGGGTGGCCGGTGCCGTCGCGCATCGGGGGCGCGGCGGCACCGGCTCGGTTCTATGCGCCTGCGATCAGGCCACGTTGGTGGTGCAGGCGCCGCAGGTCTGGCCGCAGCCGTCGTCGGTCACGCTGACCAGGCCTGCGGCGTCGCCGACCTCGACCAGGGTGACGTCCAGCTCGAAGCTGATCGCGGACGGGTCCGCGGTCACCGGCTGCGCGTGTGTGATGTGCCGGACGTTGCTCATGCCAACTCTCTTTCGTGGGAAGGGAAAGCAGGAATGGTGCACCCGGAACCGCCGTGAGGCGGCCGGACGAGAGGGGCTCACGTCGGCGAGGGCCCTCACGCTCCTCGCCGACGTGAGCTACTTCCGGTGCCGGCCGGGCCCGGGGAGCCCGACGCGGCACCGCCCTGCTGGTGAAGCAGGGCACCTCTGCCGTGAAGCAGAGGAATCGAAGGGCGCTACCGCGCCGTTGCGGCCTCGCGCGCATGACAGGCCGGTGCCTGGGGACACCCGCATGGAGTAGCGAAACCGATCAGGGGCTCCGGGCGGCCGGGCGCCGTGTAGGTCACTGGCGCCTTCACCGCCACCCGCTCCCTCGTCACCTCGCCCGACGCCGAAATCACCGTGTCCAGCCGGTAGAACGAGAATCGGAGAGTCGTCATGGCGGCACGCCCTTGATGTACCCGCCTGCCACCAGCTGGTCCAGCAGTTCATGGCAGCACCAGCCCGCCTGCCTCAGGCCGAGGGCTGTGCCGGTGTCCGGCTGCTCCGTCACGGCGCGGGCCCGTCGGACGAGGACCGCGACGTATTCGACCTTCCTGCACGCGCCCGATGCCACGGCGATGCCCACCAGCTGCGGCAGCGCACTACGAAGCCGGTGAAGCAATCGGGCGACCTCGCTCGTGGCAGGCGTCACCTCGCCCAGGGCTACGGCGATGTCATCGAGGAGGGCGTCCGCATCGAACGGTGTCCATGACCGCAGGCGATCGAGCATGCTCTGGAGGACCGGGGCCTCCAGCGGGGGCCTCCAAGGGGCGGCCTGCACCGTCACTGACTTCCCTCCACGTCTCCTTGGACCGGGCGCTGCACACTCACCACGGCCCAGACGGTCTTGCCGCCCTCGGGGTGCTTCTCGACGCACCACTCATCCGCCAGGGCATCAACCAGGAGCAGGCCCCGACCTCCGTCATCGTCGGAATCGGGTGTTCTCCTGACAGGAACGGCGTCGGATGAATCGCGGACGGCCACTCGGACGCCGACGGCATCCCGGAGCAGTACCACGATGATCAAATCCGTCTGGGTGTGCCGGACGACGTTGGTGACCAGCTCCGACAGGAGCAGTTCGACCACATCGACCGCCTGCCGGGCGTCGAACTCATCCGAGGAGAGCATCGAGGCCGCGAATCTGCGGACCAGGCCAACTGCCTCAGGGCTACTGGGGAACCGCGTCTCGGCGGTGACGGGCTTGGTGGCGATGGTCACGGATACCTCCCTCCCCTGGCGTGGATCTTGGATCTGACGACCAGCCGCCTGGCGAAGGAGGTGATCGGGTCAGGCCAGAGTCCACCGGATACAGAGGACATCGCCATCCCATCTCTCCGGTCATCTCGACACGATCGGATGGCCGAAAGGGACACCTGAGGAGACATCACCTGTCCGTCGTCATTCGCCACTTGTGCAAGACCATCTCGATGCCCTTCCCTGGTACCGAAGCTGTTCCGACAGCACCAGCGGGAAGGAGCTCCATGGGTGACGACACGCTGCTGAAGCGCCTCGTGGACGAGCTCGACTGGAAGTGGGCCACCGCCGACCTGGAGTACCAGAAGGCCAGCAAAGTGGTCACTGGCCAGCAGCTCACCATCGCCGAGAAGACGTGGCGTCGATGGATTCACGGCCAGATCGTCGGCATGCCGAACAGCGACGCCTGCCGGATTCTGGAGCACATGTTCGGGTATCCGGCCCACCAGCTCCTGCGGCCCGCTCCCGCCGGCCCGCTACCTGTCCCACCCGGGGCCCAACAGCTCGCCCCGGACTTGAAGATCGAGATGGAAATGTGCGCGCAAGAAGCTCAGCAGGGTGCCAACGACGCCTCATCGGCGATCAACGACAGCAGCATTGACCAGGTCCGGGCCGACATCGACGACCTTGGCCGCCATTACAACAGCACGGCGCCGTACACCGTGTTCCAGAAGGCGCGCGAGCTGCGCGAGACCCTGGAACTGTGGCGCGAACGCACCCAGGTTCCCGTTCAACTCCAAGACATCACCGTGCAGCTGGGCAAGACCTGCATGCTGCTCTCACAAACGGCGTTCGACCTGGGCTTCCTCGACCAGGCCGCGCAAATGGCCCGCACCGCAAGGGTGTACGGCGAGGCCTCGCGGTTCTCCCCCCTCCTCGCCTTCGCGGACGGCTCCCTCGGCACGATCGCCTACTTCCAGCAGCGCCCCCAGGAGGCCGTGCGACACATCCAACGGGCGCAGACGCATCCGGGGGTCGGAGATGTCGGCCGCCGCCGGCTCTACGCGATCGAGGCGCGGGCATTCGCCCATCTGCGGGACAGCGACGGGTCACGGCGCGCTGTGGAGCAGTCCCTGGTGGTCGACACCGGGACGGTCGACGATCTCCACCAGCCAGTCGGTGAGTTCGGGTTCCCGGAGGCCCGGCTCAACATGTCGCACGCGACGAGCATGCTGCTGCTCCGCGACCCCGTCCAGGCAGAGCGATTCGCCCAGCAGTCCCTCAACCTGGTGTCCGCAATGCCGGCCGGGGAGCAGTCTGCTCCGGTGCGCGGCGGTGCCGCAGCCGACTTGGCCATGGCGCGGCTGATCGCCGGTGACCTCGACGGGGCCGCCGCGGCGATCCGCACCTTGCTGGAGGTCGTGACCGAGCAGCGCGTCACTGGCCTGCTCAACCGCACCCACCACGTTCGGCGGGCACTCACCGCCCCCCAGTTCCAGGGCTCCCAGCTGGCAACCGAACTCGGCGAGCAACTGGAGGAATTCACTCGCCGGTCGGCGCCGCGTCAACTCGGCGCGTCACCAGGCCTGCTGGCCATCGGCGGCTAACCGCTCAGCTCGGCGAGCAACTGCTGCTCGCGGGCCGGGGCGATCCCGTGCTCTGCGGCACGCGGGTGCGGAACGGCCTGGCCGCCGCCGTGCAGCCACGCCCAGGTGTCGGCGATCGTCTCCTCCAGGGGCCGGGGTGAGAACCCTGCCGCTACTGCCCGCGAGGGGTCCACCGACCACACGCCGCTGTGCGTGCGCCACAGCGGCAGTTCCGTCCACTGCTTCACTCCGTGGCGGATCAGGTCCGCGCTGTCTGCCCATACGGGATAGCCGGACCCGCCTGTGACGTCCAGGCATGTGCCGATGAAGCCGGCCCAGGTGATGCCGTCCGGGTGGGCCACGTTGTAAGGGCCGTGCGCGCCGGCTGCGGCCAGATCGAGGGTAACCTTGGCGACGTCCCTGACGTCCACGGGCTGCATGCGCAGCTCCGGCGGCGCGGGAGCCAGGATCGGGCCACCGCGCGCGGCGCGGTGAAGCCACCAGGGAAGCCTACCGACGTACTCTCCCGGGCCGAGGATCACTCCAGGCCGCATGATCAGCGCGCGGTCCCCGAAGGCGTTCAGGACGGCGTTCTCCGCCCCTGCCTTCTGAAAGCCGTACTGCGTGGGGCTGCCGTCCGTCCCGGTGAAGCCAAAGGACTCGTCGGCGTCGGCAGGCGCCACCAGCACCTCCGAGTCCTCCGTCAGCGGCTCGTGCGGCCACCCCTTGTACACGGACACTGTGGAGACGTGCGCCCACCGTGCGACGGTCGTCTCCAGCACCTCGACGGCCATCAGCACATCACGGGGTGGCAGCTCCGAACTACTGGTGTCAACAACCAGGTCCCATGGGCCAGCCTTCGCCAGCCGGGCCAGATCCTGCCGCACCGTCCGGTCTCCCCGTACGGTCTCCACTCCCGGCACATCTCCACCCGACAGGCCCCGACTGAACGTCGTCACCTGCCAGCCACGGGCCAGGGCGGACTCCGCCACAGCCCTCCCGAGAAACCATCCACCACCCAGCAGCAGCAATCGCATGGACCTGATCTTCCCCTGCCGTTCTGCAACGGGCCAGCACCGCAGCTCAGAGCACGTCGGACGGACCGTACCTCAGTGGGATTGTGGTCGGTGACCGAGGCCGCGGTGACCATCACGGCCAGCGGCAGCCCCAAGGGCGTCCACCCCCAGGGCTGAGGCGGGGATGTCGACCAGGACACCACCCCGTCCACCGGCGTCGACACGCTCGTGGGCCTTGGCGATCTCGGCGAGCGGTGCCGCCCTCCTCGCCCAAGTCCCTCTGCAGCGAGATGGCCAAGGTCCTGGACCGACGGGTCGCCGAGTTCCGCAACCGCCCCCTGGACGGCAGCCCCTCTTCGCCAAGACCGGGCGGCTGGGATCAGGGGATCAGGATGATCTTGCCCTGGGTGTGGCGCTGTTCCAGCTCCGCGTAGGCGTCAACGACGCGGTAGAGCGGGAACGTGGCAGCGATAGGAATCTCGACGGCGCCCGAGCCGACCAGGTCGACCAGTTCCTCCTGGATCTCCCTCGCGGTCGCATTGTGGCGACCCGCGGTGTGGGCGCCCCGCACGTTCCATGGCGACGGTCGTCTGGATGCGCTCCGGCGGCACGCCGAGAGCGACGGCAAGATCGAGATACTCCGGCCCGTAGAGGTCGATGAAGGCGTCGACTCCGTCGGCTCCAGCCGCCTGCTGGAGCTGTTCGCGCAGACCGTCGCCGTATGGAACCGGGACGACGCCGTGCTTTTCCAGCCACTCGGTGTTGGCCGAGGAGGCGATACCGAGTACGCGAACGCCCTGGGCCGCGAGCATCTGCACCAGGAAGGTGCCGACCCCGCCTGCGGCGGCGGACACGGCTACTGTCTCTCCGGGCTGGGGAGCGACGGCGCGGATAGCAGCGTAGGCCGTGCTGCCGACCATGTGCAGGGAGCCCGCCGCCTCCCAGCTCAGCTGGGACGGCTTGGCCACCAACTGGGCGGCGGGGACGGTCACATGCGTGGCCTGCGCCGACGGGCCGGGCGTCCAGCCCAGCACCTCGTCACCCACGGCGGGCCATTCAACGCCCGCACCGGCGGCAACGACGACCCCGGCGAGGTCGCTGCCCTGGCCGGACGGGAAGGTCGCGGGGAACAGTTCCCGGATCACTCCGGAGCGGATCATCGTGTCGAACGGGTTAATTGCGGCGGCGCGAACTTCGACGACGACTTCCCCGGGCCCAGGGTCAGGCACCAGGACTTCGGTGACATACAGAACGTCACGGCCGCCGTACCGGTCGAATCGCACAGCTCGTGTCTGTCGGTTCATGTCTGCTCCACAAGGTGTCAAGTGGCCCAGGAGGGCCGGGTTTGGCTGAAGTCTTTTGGATCGCGAGGCTCTGCAGGAGCGGCCGTCCGGTCCTCCATGTACCCGGGCTCTGGCCCAAGGGCGGGACTTGCCGGCTGCTCATGAAGGACATCGAGACACTGCCCTCGGCCTCCGGATTATCCAGGCAGCAGAGGCGCGAGAGTGGCATCGGGCCTGACTCTGGACATCCGCGGCATTCCGAGGGTCAGCCGACCAGGCCCGGCATCGGTGCCAGGGCGATGGTGTGGTGGGTGTGCTGGACCTTGGCGTGCAGGTAGCGAAGGTTGGTGGCCGTGGAGTGCACGCCCGTGGGGACGGTTCGGGCGATCGAGATACCGAGATCGCCCAACTGCTGTGCCTTGTCCGGGTTGTTGGTGAGCAGGTCCAGCTCGCTGATGCCGATAGCGCCGAGCATCTGGGCGGCGGCCGTGTAGTCGCGGGCGTCCTCGGGCAGGCCGAGGGCCAGGTTGGCCTGGTAGGTGTCCAACCCCTGGTCCTGGAGCGCGTACGCATCGAGCTTGTTGTACAGCCCGATGTCCCGGCCCTCCTGGCGAAGGTAGAGCAGGACGCCGCCGCTATCGGCGATGCGCTCGACCGCTTCACGGAGCTGGGGACCGCAGTCGCAACGGGCCGAGCCGAAGACATCTCCGGTCAGGCACTCCGAGTGCAGGCGCACCAGCGGGGGTTGGCTTCCCTTTCCGGGGCCGGGACGCGTCGGCGTCGGATCGCCGAGTACCACGGCCAGGTGTTCCCGGCCGTCCGCCAGGCCATGGAAGGTGACCAGCTCGGCGTTCACCGTGTAGCCGTCGGCGAAGCGCAAGGGCACGTGGACGCGAGTGCGCACGGTTGCGGCTGGGATGTCGTGCATGGGGGCTCCTGGGTGTGCGATTGACCCGGTGGGGTCGGGGGTTGCGTGGAGTTGGGCCGCACGGTCTGCCCGGCCGACTCCGACCGGCCGGGCAGACCGTGCGGGGTCGGGGATCAGCCCTGGGTGCCGTCGCGGTTGACCGGGTACAGGCCGAGCACGCCGTTGGGATCTGCGGAGTCGAGGCCCTCGACGTCTCCTCCGACGTAGAGGGGGACGCGGGCCTTGTAGCGGTCGAGGGCGATGCGGGCACCCATGAACGCGCCGAGGCCGAGCGGGATCATGGTCTTGTGGCAGCTCCCAGAACATGTGCTTCAATTTTTAAGCACTCGATGCGAGTCACCCTAGGTCGGAGAACTTCAAATTTCAAGCACTTTCGGAGCAGATTGCTTCAAAATTTAAGGACTGTTACGATCCTCCGCATGGAGGAAGTTCGCTGGCTGAATGCAGAGCAACAGCGCGCCTGGCGCACCTACTGCAGTGCAAGTGCACTCCTGGAGGACACCCTCGACCAGCAGTTGAGGAGTACGGCGGGCATCACGCATCTGTACTACACGGTGATGGTCCACCTCTCCGACGCCCCCCAGCGGCGCCTGCGGATGACAGACCTCGCCGAACGGCTGAATATCGCCCGCGGTCGGCTCACCTACGTGGTGAGTCGACTGGAGGCGGAAGGCTGGGTGCGCCGCGAGGAGTGCGCCACCGACAAGCGCAGCCAGCTCGCCATCCTGACCGACGAGGGCATGACGGCGCTGGAGCAGACCGCACCCGGCCACGTCGCCACCGTCCGGGCTGCGGTCTTTGACCACCTCACCCCCGAACAGACCCGCCAACTCGGCGAGATCTGCGAAACCATCCTCGCTGCCCTCACCGACCCGCAAGGCGTCGCCGCTACCACGGCACCCCCTTGGCGCCGCTGACGGGATCGAGAACATTCAGCCCAGCAGCACTGGGCTCCGGCTAGGGCGCGAGCGAGCCGCATCAGTGGGAAACCCATCGCCCAGCTGGAAGACAAGCCTCGACAGCTATGCCTTCGGTGGGATCCCGTCTCCTTTTGGCAAGGTCTGCACGGCTTGCGCGACCGCGGCTCGGAGCTCGTCGAGGCTGTGGTCGGACCCCAGGACCATGCGTCTCAGCGGGGGCATGGCGATACTCCAGCTGGCCAGTGCGAGGGAGCACCTTTCCGCAGACCGCGCTTGCTTGGGAGTCGGGTTTCTACGATGACCTGGTGGTGCCGGTTGAGGGCGTCGATCTGACGCGTGACGAGAGCATCCGGCCCAGATCCACGCCGGAGGTGCTGGCCGGGCTCACGCCGGTCTTCCGTAGGGCGGCACCATCACGGCGGGCAACGCCAGCCCGCTCAACGACAGTGCCTCCGCGGTGCTGGGCGCTACGGCGCACTGCCTGTGCGCTCTGTCGTCAGGCCGAATACTGCGACTCCACGGGGTCGACGACGTCGACGAGGTGGAGCGCCGCCCACAGAATGCCCTGCTGTTCTTTTACGCTTCGTCCCAGAACCTCTTCAGCACGCCGGATGCGGTACACGACGGTGTTCTTCACCACGTTGAGCCGCGCCGCTGCAGTCGCGGGGCTGCAGTTGCATTCGAGGTAGACGCGCACGGTCTCCCGGAGCATCGCCTCGCGCGGATGTCCCAGGGCCCCGAGCTCGTCCCGGACGAAGTTCTGCGCCCGCTCCGGGTCCGAGGTGAGCAACGCCGCGAGCCGGACGTCCTCGAAGAAGACCGTGCGGCCGCGTGAGCGGGCGGCCGAGTACAGCGTGACGCGGGTCGCTGCCTTCGCCTCTTCGTGCGTGGCTCGGAAGCCATCGAGGCCGCGCGACAGGCGACCGGCCGCGACCAGGGCACCCGGCACCACGGGGATCGAGCGGACCGCCGCGCTCCGCGGGTCGGTGAACCCGCCCCATGCCCATACCTCGCGATGGTCCGACGGGATCACCAGGTGTGCGGTCGCGCCGATGCGCGTCAGGAGCTTGGCGGCCACCCGATCGAGTCCCTCCGACTCCGCGTCCTCGTCGCACGCGTCGCGTCGCAGTATCAGGCCGACATGGGTCCGGTTCGCGAGCTCGTACCGCAGCGCCTTGGCGGGGTCCAGGTCCGTGTGGTCGCCACGCAGCAGAGCCCTGAGCAGCTTCCCACGCGAGCCGTCGATGCTGGTGAGCCATGCTTGCTCCTCGGCCGCGTATGCGGCGCTGCATGCGAGCGAGAACGAACTCACGAGGTCGACCAGAAACCGCGACAGGTCGGAGAGTCCCTCCGACTGCTGATCGGGCGGCACAAGGCGGCGGAACTCAGAGACAAGGGCGTCGCTGAAGCGAGCATGGGAAGCTCGCTGGAACGCGAGTATGCGCTCGAGCGGAATCCGTTGTCTCACGGCTCGGGCGATCTGTCGGGTGGTCTCCGTGGGAACCGTCGTGGGGACCGGCCGGCCGAGGCAAAGAGACACCAGGGCCTCCATGACGACCGCCTCGGCGGTGGGGCGCACCTCTTCCGTGGCCTCTGCGCGGCGGAGGGCAAGGATGTCGGGGTCGACTGCGAGTCCCGCGAGCTCGTGACAGAACTCGACGGCCCACGAGGATGCCCCGATTCCGATGCCGGCAACGGTCCGGTTCCAGGTCTCCGGGAGGCAGGTCGGCTCCAGCTCATCAGGGGGAGCGGTGGGGTGCAGCTGACACACCCAGGATCCGATGGCGAACATCCGCATCCCCTCTCGCATCGTCGCGAGCGCCCGAGGTGGTCGGGCCTGCCGGCAGGACACTCTCTGCACACATCCCGCTGAAGGGGTGGCGCTGGCGGGAGGGGCGGGGACGGTGCTCCGGCCCTCCCTTCGATTCTGCCCATGTTACTGCTTGGCCTCGGGGTACAGCTCGATCGCGGAGTGCAGGATGCGCTCCCACGTGGTGTCGTTCACTTCGAGGATGTTGCCGTCCGGGTCCTTGACGTAGGCGTATTTCGCGGGATCGCTCGGCGCCCACCCGGCCGGATCGCCGAAGCCCTCCCCGCCATTCGCCACTGCACGCGCCAACGTGGCCTCGACGTCGTCGACGGCGATGGCGAAGTGCATGAACGACGCCTCCGGCTGCGGCACGCCGATCGTAGGGTTGCGATCGGGGAGGAACTGGAACAGCTCGAGGCCGAAGCCGTCGGGCAGTTCGATGAATCCGATCCGGTAGTCGGTGTCCTTCAGACCGAAGATAATCTCGGTCATCTGCTTGCCGGTGTGGTAGGGGTGGAGGACTTCCTTACCGCCGAATGTCTCGACGTAGAACCTCGTGGAGCGCTCGATGTCGGAGACGCGTACGGCCAGGTGCTGGACACTCGCCATCAGAAGCGCCCTTCTTCGACCAGCTCGCGCAGGCTCGCTGCCTGATCCGCCAGTGGGTACGAAAAGTCTTCGTCGACCATCGCCACCAACTCTTCCGTCGTTTCGTCGTAGGACTGCGCGTTCGTCGAGCAGCCGTCTCTCATGCTCGTTCGGCGCCCCCCGATTTCGCTTGCCTCCCTGGGGCAATCCGCTGCGCCGGATTTGGCGGATCGGGGCAAGCGACGCGGGAGTGCGGGGGGATTGACTCGATCCACTCCTCATCCCACGGCAACGAGGCCGGGTGAGAAGGAGCGGACGAAGGGAACGACGATGTCGTCGAACGACACAACCGCTGTGATCGGCGATCTCCGGGTACCGGAGCCGGACCTCACCTCGCAGCAGGTCATCGCCCGTGCCGCGGCGATGCGCCCGGCTCTCCGCGAGAATCGCGTGAAAGCAGCGGAGGAGGGCAAGTACTCCGCCGTAATCCACAAGGCGTTCGAGGACGCCGGCTTCTACCGCCTCGTGCAGCCGCGGAAGTACGGCGGGTACGAGTTCGGCCTGGAGACGTACTACCGGACGATGATCGAGATCTCGCGCGGAGACCCCGGCATCGGCTGGTGCCTGACCCTGGGGACCGGTCACACGATCCCCCTGGTCGCGCACTTTCCGGAGGAGGTCGTGCGGGAGGCCTTTGGCGAGGACGGCGTCTTCATCGCGCCGCACTCCGTCACCCCCCGAGGCGGGCTCGTCCCCACGGAAGGCGGATTCCGCCTCACTGGGGTGTGGCCGTACTCGTCCGGTGTCCCGTACTCGACGCACGCGATGGTGAGCACGCTCATCCTGGCCGAGGGCAGTGACCCCGTCCCAGCTGTGGTTCTCCTCCCGCGCGGCGACTACACCGTACGGGACGACTGGGGAGCACACGCCACGATGGCCCTCGGCGCGAGCGGTTCGAACACGGTCGTCGTGGAGGACGTCCTCATCCCGGCCGCGAACGTGTCTCCCCTGTTCGAATGGGGATACTCGAACCTCCCTGAAGGCACGCACGGCACCCGTTCCACCGGTAACCCCTTGTACCTGGGCCAGGTCCAGCCGCTGTATCCGGCCTCGCTCGCGGCTGTCCAGGTCGGTGCGGCGTGGGCGGCGCTCGATGCTTATGAAGAGACCATCCTGACCAAGAAGCGCCTGTACCCGCCACTGGTCGAGCGGTACAAGCACGAAGAGGGCCAGAGCATCTGGGGCCAGGCGCGGGCGACGATCGACGCGGCGCAGGCGGTCCTTCTCACTGCGGCCCGCGACTACGAGCGTCTTGGCGAGCGCTGGGCGAGCGGTGACATCCCACCCTTCGAGGACTGGGTCGCCCTCGGCAACGTGCTGTACGCGTCGTGTCGGCTGTCGCACGAGGCCACTGAACTGCTGTTCCGCTCAGTGGGCTCTTCGGTGGCGCGGAAGGGCCTGCCGCTGCAGGACTACTTCCTGGTGACGCAGATGTCGAAGGCGCAGATCGCGGAGCACGTGCCTGTCATCACTGTGACGACGGCGAGGGCCCACTTCGGGCTGGACTTGAACACCGTTTAGGGCCAACGAGCCATTTCAACCTGATGCCGGGACCGGACAGTTGGGCTGATAATGCGGTGAAACCCCTGGTAGATGGGTCCTCGATCAGAGGCTCAATGTGCTCGCTCAGCCGGCGGGCGTCGACGTGTCCAACTCTGCCCCGCGTGTGCTCACCCGGCAGTTGCGGTGACGCCGCCGCGAAATCGGCTCCCGTTGGCGGGCACGAACTGTCGCGTCTGCAGGCGCTCGCTCCTAAGCCCGGCACGCGTGCTCGGAAGCGCCCTTGCCACAGCTGCCGCTCTTCGGCCACGACCATCCTGTCGCCGGTGGCGATCACGTCTACGCCCGCTCCCGGGGGACCGCAGGAAGCGAACGGCATCGCGGCAGCTTTGACGACCGGGCGCTGTGGCAGCGCTTCCAATGCGTCTCTGGTGCGCCGCTGTTCGGCACCCGTCACCAGAAGGAAGCCCTGCTCATGCGGCACTCTTTCACGCCCGCCAACCGCATCGCCCGCAGCACCTGGATCCGCGCCGCCTCCACTCCGGTCGGCGCCAAGCTCGGCAAAGCCCTGATGGGCTGACACCTCACCAGAAAGGAAAGCGAATGACTCGGACGATCGAGACAGTGGTCGATCGCTACATGACGACCGTCGATCGCGCGGTGCACGAGCCCGAAGCACTGAAGCAGCTTGAGGCGGTGTTCGCGCCGAAGGCCACTGTGCAGTTCGGCGAACTCCCTCCGGTGACCGGCCTGGCCGACATCACGGAGTTCTACCGAAATCTCTACTTGGGTATGGCCGACAGCAAGCACGTGTGGACCACCACGGTGCTCGACGAAGGAACGATCGAGGTCCGCTTCATAGCGGCGTGGCGCGCCGCCGACGGCCGACTCGGATCCCAGAGCGGCATCGAGCACGTGACCGTCGACGCGGACGGGCTGATCACGGAGCTGCAGGTGCTCATCCCGAAGAACGACGGCGCCTGACCGGCCGGGCGGGGCGGGATCTGGTGGTTCCGATCTTCCCCGGTTCCTGTCCCTCGCTGTAACACGACTCGACGCTCAACCCAAGACGGCGGATGCCGAGTTGTTCTGTGAGTTCGTGGGCGCTGACGCCGTACGTCTGCCGGATCCGTACGCCGCTCGGGCCGACGTCGAAGATGCCGCAGTCCGTGTAGACGCGGCTGACACAGCCGACCCCGGTGAGCGGGTAGGTGCACTGCGGCACGAGCTTCGGCTCACCGGAGCGGGTGAAGAGCGCCATCATCACGTAGACGTCCTTAGCGCCGATGGCGAGATCCATGGCGCCGCCAACGGCAGGGATGTCGTCGGGCTTGCCGGTGGTCCAGTTGGCCCCGGAGCCGGCCGGGATGTCACGTGCGATGGCACCGGCCAGTTCGTCCATCGAGATCCGTTTCCGCGATCGCCCGCCACCACTGGAGGTATGTCATGCCCGCAACCGAGGCGACGAAAGCGATCACCGCCGCAGCCGTCGACAGTTTCCGCGACACCCCGGACCCGCGGTTGCGTGAACTGCTCCAAGGGCTCGTGCGCCATCTGCACGGTTACGTCCGTGAGTTGCGCCCACGATCCAGGAGTGGGAGTACGCGGTGGACTACCTCACGGCCGTAGGGCAGAAATGTGACCCCATTCGTCAGGAGCTCATCCTGCTCTCTGACGTGCTGGCTGTCTCCATGCTGGTCGAGAACGTGAACGAGCAGGGCGGCGGAACCGAGAGCACCGTCCTGGGACCCTTCCACGTCGTCGAGTCCCCCGAGCGCGAGAGCGGGGACAACATCGATCTCCTGGGCACCGGAACGCCCTGTGTCGTGTCGCTCCGCGTCACATCGGCGGACGGCGGCCCGCTGACCGGAGCGAGCGCCGATGTGTGGCAGTGCAGCGAGGACGGCTTCTACGACGTGCAGCAGCCCGACGTCCAGCCTCTGGGCAACGGACGCGGGCTGTTCAGGACCGACGACGAAGGCCGGGGGGTTCCGCACGGTCGTGCCGAGCCACTACCCCATTCCGACCGACGGCCCGGTGGCCGCGCTGCTCGGCGCCACCGGGCGGCATCCCTATCGCCCGGCGCACATCCACTTCATCGTCGAGGCCGACGGCCACCGGCCGCTGACAACGCACATCTTCGTCGCCGACGGCCCCTACCTGGACTCGGACGCCGTCTTCGCCGTCAAGGAGAGCCTCGTCGTCGACTTCGCGCAGGTCGACGACGAGGACCGGGCCCACGAGTATCACCGCTCCGTTCCGGCTGGCCGACTTCGACATCACCGTCGAACCGGCTACGGACCAGGACGCCCGGTGAACACGCCGCTCGCCTTCAGCTACGAGGCACTGCCGATGCGGGTGGTTATGGGCACCGGCGCCCTCGGCCGGCTCGCCGACGAGATCGACCACGCGAGCCTCAAGCGGGTCATGGTGCTGTGCTCGCCCGGACAGCGGGAGCTCGCCGTAACCGTCGCCGGCCTCATCGGCCCACGCGCGGTGGACATCCACCCCCCACGCCCGTATGCACGTGCCCGCCGAGTCGGCGGGCGAGGCCCAACGACGTGCGAAAGAGGTGAACGCGGACGGCTGCGTCGCCGTCGGCGGCGGCTCGGCGATCGGCCTCGGAAAGATCGTCGCTCTGTGGTACGGCCTGCCGGTCATCGCCGTACCGACGACGTACGCCGGCTCCGAGATGACGCCCGTGTGGGGTGTGACGGAGAACGGCGTCAAACGCACCGGCCGGGATCCACGCGTCCTGCCGGTCTCGGTGCTGTACGACCCCGCGCTCACCGTGACCGTGCCGGCGGCGGTCTCCGCGGCCAGCGGCATGAACGCGATCGCGCACGCGGTCGAGGCCCTCTACGCGCCCGACGCCTCCCCCCAGCGTCGACCTGATGGCCGAGGAAGGCGTACGGGTGCTGGCCGCCGCACTCCCGGACGTCGTCGCCGACGGCACCGACCTCGCCGCCCGCGCCCGGGCCCAGTACGGCGCCTGGCTGTGCGGTGCCTGCCTCGGGGCCACCACCATGTCCCTGCACCACAAGCTCTGCCACGCCCTCGGCGGCACCCTCGACCTGCCCCACTCCCCCACCCACACCGTGGTGCTCCCGCACGCCCTCGCCTACAACCAGGGCGCGGCGCCCAAGGCGGTGGCCGCGCTCGGCCGTGCCCTCGGCACCCCGGTAGACCCGGCCGCCTTTCTGTGGGACCTCGCCGGGCGGCTCGGTGCTCCGCGGTCTCTGCAGGAACTCGGCATGGCCGAGAGCGCCATCGACCGGATCGTCCAGGTCGCGCTGGCCAACCCCTACGCCAACCCCCGTGAGGTGACCGCAGACGGCCTCGGCCACCTCCTGCGTGCCGCCTAGATGATCTATTCCAAGGGATCGCGCTGGTCGCTGGCGGTCGGGAGCACGGTTTACCGGCGAGTATGTAGGGCCTGGTGTCTTGGGTGCGCTGCCATGTCAGCTGTCAGCCCGGTTCCCGGTTCTGCGCGAAGCCGCTGGTTTCGGACGGGTCCGTTGTCGGTAGCCTCGCCCGATGCGAATCCTGTTCACGTTCATCGGTGGCAGCGGTCACTTCCGCCCTCTCATCCCTGTGGCCCGAGCAGCTCAAGCCGCAGGTCACACGGTCGCCATTGCCGGTGCGGGCGGGAGGGGGCCCGAGATCGCAGCCGCCGGGTTCACTGCCTTCGCCACGAGCGAGCCGCGCAGACGCGCGGAAGCCGCGGACCGCAGGACGGTGGAGATACCCTATCCGGAAGCGGATGTTCGGCAGCTGGCAGAGGGCTTCGCCCGGCGCGGGGCTCGGCGGCATGCTGCGGCGGTTCTTGAACTTGCCCGTGCGTGGAAGCCTGATGTCCTGGTGCGTGACGAGGTCGACTTCGGCACCGCGATCGCGGCCGACTCGCTCGGACTTCCCTGCGCGACTGTCCTTGTGCTCGCGGCCGGGGGCTTTCTGCGCAAGGACGTCGTCGCCGAGCCGCTGCACGAGCTGCGATCCGCATACGGCCTGCCGCCGGACCCCGAACTCGCCATGCTGGACCGGCACCTGGTTCTGTCGCCGTTCCCGCCGAGCTTCCGAAACCCGCGCTTCCCCTTGCCGGCACGCACCTTCTCGTTCCGACAGACAGCCATCAGTCCAGCTGACGCCACGCCGCGCACGCCCACCGTGTACTTCACTCTCGGCACCGTGAACAACACCACTGACCTGTTCTCCCAGGTCATGGCCGGGCTCCGGGAGCTTCCCGTGAACGTGGTCGTGACCGTCGGTGAGCGCGTCGACCCCGCAGAGCTCGGGCCGCTGCCCGACCACGTCCGGGTCGAACAGTTCGTTCCGCAGGAGCTGCTTCTGCCGCAGTGCGATCTGGTCGTCTCGCACGGAGGCTCCGGCAGCCTCATGGGAGCGCTCGCCCACGGCCTGCCGTCGGTCCTGCTCCCCCTGGGCGCGGACCAGCCATACAACGCGCAGCGGTGCGTCGAACTCGGTACCGCCCAGGTCCTGGACCCGGTCACTGTCACCCCGGAGGAAGTGCGCATGACGGTATCGGCTGTGCTCGCCGACGGCGCCTACCGCCGCGCCGCCGAGCGGGTCCGAGAGGAGATCAACGCGCTACCGGGAGCCGAGCAGACGATTCCCCTGCTCGAAGGGCTCTACCGATCAACCCCGCAGCGAAGCTGAAGTCCATCGAAGTGAGTGTGCGGCAACTCTGGATTGCCCTGAACCCGCGCTGACTGCCTGCGCGCATGGAAAGAGGGAGTCCAACGTCGGTGTGCGAAGACTGACTTGGACTCCCTCGCGACCGCACTCTATGTGATGACCGACGACCTACTCAGGGATTCCCCGCTGCTCGCTCCCTGGCGGCCGACGGTGGGTATCGCCCCACAGCTCGGTGACGCGGAGCTGGTGACGCTGGCGATGATGCAGGCGATGCTCGGTTTCACCTCCGAGGCCCGCTGGCTGAGGCACGCCGACGCCCACCTGCGTTACCTGTTCCCGTACCTGCCGAAGCAGCCCGGCTACAACAAGCGGCTGCGCAAGTCCGCCGAGCTCATCCGACACGTCACCCGCATACTGGCACGGGACACCACGTTGTGGAGCGACGACGTGTGGGTCGTGGACTCCACACCTGTGGAGTGCGGACGCTCCCGCGAGACCGTGAAGCGCTCCGACCTGGCCGGATGGGCCCAGTACGGGTACTGCGCCAGCCACACCCGCTACTTCTGGGGGCTACGGCTGCACCTGGTCTGCACCCTGCACGGCCTTCCTGTCGCCTTCGCGCTGACCGGGGCCAAAGCCGATGAGCGCGAGACGCTGCTGGACCTGCTCGCGGTAGAGCCGCAGCTCATAGTCGAGCGACCGGGGCAGACGCTGATCGGCGACAAGAACTACTTCGGCCACGACTTCGAGCGGCAGTTGGCAGAGCTGGACGTCCGACTGCTGCGGCCGGCCCGCAAGGGCGAGGCGGAGCGGCCGGGATCGCACCTGTTCAAGCCGCTGCGGCAGGTCATCGAGTCGATCAACGAGACCTTCAAAGGGCAACTCGACCTCGAACGACACCGAGGCCGCACCCCCGGCGGCGTGGCTGTCCGCGTCCTACAGCGCATTCTCGCTCTCACCGCCGCGATCTGGCACAACGACCACACCGGCCAGCCGACCATGCGCGCCCTGACTGCCTACGATCACTGAACCCCTTGGAATAGATCATCTAGTCCGGACGACCCCCGACCGCTTGAGAACACGCCCGCCCCAGCGGCGCAGCCGGATCACGTTCAAAGCCGACAACCACGAACAAAGTCATCGCGTCCACAGCCGGGACAGTGGCGGACGCCGACAAAGAATTCGCCCGCCAGTTCCTGGCCGATGAGCTCGAGGTGGAGATGCCGCGGCGACCGGCACGAAAACCGCGTCTTCAACAAGTCCACCCGGAACTCCGGCCCGCTGCCCACGAGGGCGAGCCGTATCACCCGCGCGGAGGGGGAGGAACCGGTCGAGCCCGGCGACACCGAGCCCGACACCGTGAAACAAGCTGAGCGGAAGCGGAGAGACGCCGCGCGTGCTGCGCGAGACGTTGCGGGTGTACTGGCAATCCCAATTGCCGACCGCAGGACGCGGCTCGCGCTTGATTTCGTGGCGAAGTAGACCGTCATCTATCGCGTCAAGCGCACGGAGGAACCGCTCGGCCAGAGATCGGGACCCAGCAACTCGAACTGGGCGCCGCGTTGCGGCCCGGGGCCGTCATCGGCCCAGATGCGAGCTCTCCCGCGCCGACCACGCAACCAGTCGCTCGACGAGACGTTGGTTCGTCGGCGCAATCGGCAAAGGACAATTTGGTGAGATCGGGCAAGAGGGCAGGTCGGCCCTTCGGGTTCCATGAATACATCGTTTCGTCGATGTTGACTGGAGACGCCGCCGATGTCTGAACTCACTAATTACAAGCAGGCGCGAAAGCACGTCGCGCTGATCGACGAACTTTCTCTGGAGCCGGGGCTGTCGCCTGACGGTTTCCGCGAGGCGTTTCGCAACCATGCGGGCGGCGTTGCGGTAGTGACCGCTGACGCCGGCCGAGGTCCGGTCGCCCTGACCGCGACATCGGTGATATCAGTGAGCGCAACGCCCCCTCTTCTCGTGTTCTCCGTCTCGACCCTCTCTTCGTCGACACCGACGATCCTGGAGTCGTCGTCCGTGGTCGTACACCTACTGGGGGCCGGGCAGGTCGACCTCGCACGTCTTTGTGCGACGAGCGGAGCGGACCGCTTCGCGGACACCGCCGCCTGGACCCGGCTGCCGACCGGCGAGCCGCACTTCGTCGCGGCACCGGTAAGCATCCGGGGCAGGATCGCGGCCACCTGCACAGCCGGGGCTTCGACGCTCGTCGTCGTCAACGCCACCCACGCGCACCATGCGCCGACGGGCGCCGACGCCCGAAGTGACGCTTCGGGTCCGCTGGTTTACCACAACCGGACCTGGCATCAGCTGAGCGAGCTGTCCCAGTTGGTCCCGACCGCGTACTAGCGCGATCGCATCTCGATACACACCCACCGCGCCAGAGTCGAAGTCAGGCGGATCTCCACCCAGAACAGGAGCTCCTTCATGACGATTCACGCAGTCAGCGCCATGGAAGCGGTAGCCGATGAGGCAGGCAAACGTGGGAAACTGACGATCACCTGCGCAGCGTCGCGTCCTCTCCGAAAACGCCTGTTCGACCCAGTGCCCTGAGACACACATGTCGCCGCACCCCGCGTCCAGTATCAAAGGAGTAGACGACTTTCCATGGCCAAGCTGAAGATCATCATCGCGAGCACGCGGCCGGGCCGGATCGGCCTCACCATCGGTGAGTGGTTCGAGAACCACGCCAAGGAACACGGCGGCAAGTCGAGTCGGCCGAAGAAGCGCGCGCCGCCGTCGCCGCCACCCGTTACGCCCTCACCGCCCCGCCTCGGCGGGCGTGCCCCGGGCGGCTGCCAGGCTGGCGAGAACGTCCTAGTACTCTAGTGAGAGTTCTCCGTATGTCCTGGTCAGCGGCCTGGTGGCGGTGAGTGTAGCCGGGCTGCTGTGGGGCCGGAGGCGGTTTCGCGGGCAAGTCGCACGAACGAGTGCCCCGGCGCATGCCGTGGCAGCCCGGTGGACAGCCCACGGATGTGCTCAATGATCTGCCCACGGAAACGTGGGACCAGGAACTGGACGAACTGCTCCTACGAGTCGGGGCCCGCTTCGGCCGGGTTGAACCCCGGCGGCGGATGCGGGACTACGTGCAAGGACTCCTTGGCCTGGTAGGCCGCAAGAACAGCTGGCAACTGGCCGAGTACGCAGGCCATTCGGCCCCGCACCGGCTGCAGCACCTGCTCGCAGGGGCCCGCTGGGACGCAGACCAGGTCCGCGACGACCTCCAGGCCTACATCGCCGAGCGCCTCGGCGCCCCCGACGGTGTCCTGATCATCGACGACACCGGCTTCGTCAAGAAGGGCGACTAATGCCGACATCGGCATTAGGTGCCTTATGTCGTCTGGTCAGTAATGCCGCGGGATACCTGCTGAGCCCGGATCCACCGGCTTGATTTCCGGGTGATCGTTTCGGGGGTCTTGCGGT